>NZ_BAABRI010000020.1:0-111397 GCF_040362925.1 Haloferula sargassicola | reverse complement strand
CGTGGTCCGTGGTCCGTGGTCCGTGGTCCGTGGTCCGTGGTCCGTGGTCCGTGGTCCGTGGTCCGTGGTCCGTGGTCCGTGGTCCGTGGTCCGTGGTCCGTGGTCCGTGGTCCGTGGTCCGTGGTCCAACGTCCGTGGTCCGGGCCCGAGCCCGAGCCCGAGCCCGAGCCCGAGCCCGAGCCCGAGCCCGAGCCCGAGCCCGAGCCCGAGCCCGAGGTGTAGGACAAAGGACAACGGACAACGGACCAAGCACCGACTTTCGCTTTCCGACTCCCGGCTCCTCGATTATCGAGGCGGCGACGTGGAAGAGATCGAGTTTTTCAACCGGCACACTGGCGCGACCGAGACCGAGAAGGTCTATGGCGAGGGGTTCCTGCGCTTCGTGTACGAGCACCCGCTCGGCACGCTGCCGCTGCATGGGATGATCAAACGCGCCGGGTTCTCGAAGTGGTACGGCCAGCGCATGGACCAGCCTGCCAGCCGCGAGAAGATCGAGCCCTTCATCCGCGACTACGAACTCGATCCGGCCGATTTCGCGGATCCGATCGGGTCGTTCCGCAGCTTCAACGAGTTCTTCTACCGCAAGCTCAAGCCCGAGGCGCGGCCGATCGATCCCGCCGCGCGCGCGGTTTTCCCAGCGGATGGACGCCATCTCGGCTTCCCGAGGATTTCGGACATCGACGCCTTCTTCGTGAAAGGCCAGCGCTTCGACCTGCGCGGGCTGCTCGGCGATGACGCGCTGGCCCGACGTTTCGCCGACGGCTCACTGGTGCTTTCGCGGCTTTGCCCGGTGGATTACCACCGCTTCCACTTTCCCTGCGCGGGCACGCCAGGACCCGCGAAAATGATCGACGGTCCCCTTTACTCGGTGTCGCCCATCGCCCTGCGCCGGCACCTGCACTACCTGTGGGAAAACAAGCGCACGCTGACCCGGCTGGAGACGCCCGACCTCGGCCTGGTCCTCATCGCGGAAATCGGAGCCACCTGCGTCGGCAGCATTCACCAGACCTACACGCCGGGAACGCCAGTGGAAAAGGGCGCGGAAAAGGGCTACTTCGCCTTCGGGGGCTCCTCCACCATCACGATTTTCGAGCCCGGCGCGGTGACCTTGGCCGACGACCTGCTGGAAAACAGCGCGCGCCAGCGCGAGCTCTACGCCCGGATCGGCACGCCGATGGCCCGGTAGGGGCGACCGCCCTGGGCCGTCCGCCGCCAGTTCGAGGAGACGGCACCAAGGGACCACCCCCGGTCGAGCGAGGGCGCTCGACCCGACCTCACGGAGCTACGGCCAGCCGCTCCGGAGCATCCTGGTGCTCGAGCAGGAAGCCGTTTTCCTTGTAGGTCTTCAGGCGGAAGTGGGTGGCGGTGGAAAGCACGCCGTCCATGCTGCTAAGCTTCTCCGATACGAACCGCGCGACTTCACGCAGATCGCTGCCCTCGACGACCACCATCAGGTCGTAGCCGCCGCTGGCAAGGTAGCAGCTCACCACCTGGTCGAAGCGGGCGATGCGGAAGGCCAGCCGGTCGAAGCCGCCGCCACGCTCGGGCGTCAGTTTCACCTCGATGAAGGCGGAAACGTCCTGATCGCCCGCCAGCTCGGGGTCGATGACCGCCTGGTAGCCGGCGATGGTGCCGTCGTTTTCCCACTCCACGATGCGGGCCTTCACCTCCGCCTCGGACAGCGAGAGCAGCTCGGCGAGTTCACGATGAGTGTGGCGCGCCTTGCGGCGCAGGAGGTCCAGCAATGGGTCGATCGACATGGCGCAGGCGGCTTAAAGCGAAAAGCCGCGGGAGGCAAGAGCCCCCCGCGGCTTGCAAAAAATGACGGGACCTCAATCGCCGAGGCAGATGCCCACGGCCTTGGCGGCCTTGACCATTTCACCATCGGGCGTGACCAGCCGCAGCTGGTTCACCGCTTCCTCGATCGGCACCGAGTCCACGTGGTAGGCCTGGTAGCTGACCATGCGGCCGAAGTTTCCTTCCGACGCGAGCTTCACGGCCATCACGCCGAAGCGCGTGCCGAGAATGCGGTCGAGCGAGGTCGGCGCGCCGCCGCGCTGGAGGTGGCCCAGGGTGCAGGAGCGGGTTTCCTTGCCGGTGAGCTGCTCGAGTCGCTTGGCGACCACATCGCCCACGCCGCCGAGGCGGACCTCGCCGCCCGAGTTCTCGGACACGGTCACGATGTCGCCGTCGGGGAGCTTGGCGCCCTCGGCCACGACGATCAGCGAGCTGTGGCGGCCCAGGGCGTCGCGTTGCTTGATGTGTTCGGCGACCTTTTCGAGGTTAAAGGGGATTTCCGGCAGGAGGATCGCATCCGCACCTCCCGCGATGCCGCCCCAGAGGGCGATCCAGCCGGCGTGGCGGCCCATCACCTCGAGCACCATCACGCGCTTGTGGCTGTCGGCCGTGGTGTGGAGCCGGTCAAGGCCGTCGACGACCGTGCTCACGGCGCTGTCAAAGCCGAAGGTCATGGCGGTGGCCTGGAGGTCGTTGTCGATCGTCTTCGGCACGCCGATGACCGGCCAGCCTTCGCGGTAGAGCTGCAGGCCGGTGGTCAGCGAGCCGTCGCCGCCGACCACGACCAGCGCGCCGATTTCGAGCTGGTCGAGGGTCTTCTTGGCCTTGGCCACGATGTCGGCCGGAACCTCGGCGATGTCGCCCTTGCCCACCTTGGCGGCGAAGTGGCCCTTGTTGGTGGTGCCCAGGATGGTCCCGCCGAGCTTGAGGATGCCGACGGTGTCCTCGGGCTTTAGAATCTTGAAGTCGCCGGGCGGCAGGAGCCCTTCGAACCCGTCTTTGAAACCAATGACCTCCCAGCCGAGCTGGGTCGCCGCCCCCACCACGCCGTGGATGACTGCATTGAGGCCGGGGCAGTCCCCACCACTGTTGAGAATTCCAATTCGCATCGGCACGGGCTCTCTCTGATTTTCCGTCGTTTGATAAGGAAAAAAACCGATGCTGTCAGCCTCGGGGATCCGGCACGGTGAGGATCTCGCGGTCGCGATCCTGCACCGTGGCCCCCGAATTCACCCACGAGTCGTAAATTCCCCAACCTTGGTCGATGAGCCCCTTGGCCCGGGCGAAGCGGTTCGGAGAATCGAGCAACACCACGATCAGCCGCCGCGGCGTGACGCCCTTCGAGCCGTCCGCCTTCGGCCGGATCAGCGGATCGCGCTCCACCGCCACCGCCAGGCACTCGCCGGCCGCCGCGGTGGTGCCGGTTTTCAGCCCGATCACGTGCTCGGAGACCAGCTGGTTGGTGTTCTTGATATTGAAAATCCGCTCTCCCGCGGCCCCGGAGACCTTCACCTGGCGGGATGGCTGCCGGGTCACGAAGCTCATGCCCGGGCGGCGCATCGCGTAGATCGAAAGCTTCGCGATGTCGGCCGCGGTCGACAGGCCGACCGAATTCGGTGCCTCCAGCCCGTGGGGATTGACGAACCTCGTCTTCCTCATGTTCAGGGCCTCGGCCAGGTGGTTCATTTCCTGGACGAAAGCCCCCACCGGATCGCCCGAGCGACCGTGGCGGCGCAGGAACTCGCGCCCCACATGATCGGCCAGCGTCAGGGCCGCCGCATTGTCACTTCCCAGCATGGCGGAAAACAAGGCATCGAGCGCGCTGAGCGACTCCCCCGGCGCGAGCTGCATGGGATTCGCCCCACCGAGGCCGGCCACCGCGGGCGGCACCGTCACCCGCGTGGTGGCGAGGTCCACCCCCGCCGCCTCGGCCCAATCGACCACCAGCACGCCGGTGGCGATCTTGGTCAAGCTGGCGACGGGCCGTTTCACGGTCGTGTGGCGGCCGATGAGGACTTTGCCCGAATGGGCCTCCACCACCATCACCGCCTCGTCCGCCAGGGCAGGCATCGCCAGCGCCAGCAGGGCGCAGATGCAGGAAATCACTCGATTCATAGGACGCGCGGATCCTAGCCGGGGAGCGATGTCCCTCAACCCCAAAGCGGATACCGTGCGAAAATCCCGCCTTGCCATGCCACGGTCATTCCCTAGCCTCCCGGCGCGGCGCAGCGGGACCTTCCGTCCCCGGCACCGCCTCACGAACGGACCCGGGATTCCACCGTCCGTCCGGGGACTTCGAAGGCCGTCCTTCCCGCTACGACACGGACGGATCCTTCCCGGCACCAAAAAGCCGGTGGCCCCGGCGGTTTGAAACCGGCCAGCAGGCCCGACGCTTCTTTTCCAAGGAGCCCAGGCTGTCCCGGTCGTCCGCCCAACCACTAGCAAACCATGTCAAATACCACATCCGATGCCCGCGGCAACGGCGAGAAGCGCCGTCGCTCCCGCGGAGGAAGAAACCGCAACCGCAATCGCAACCGCCAGAACCAGGGGGACTCGCCGAACCACAACCCGAACCGTGGCGAAGGAGGCGGCGGCCAACGCCGTCGCCGCAGCGGCGCAGGCGGCCAGGCCGGAGGCGGCGGCACCCGCAGCCGCACCCGCGCCCCGAAGCCCAAGCCACTGACCTGGTGGCAGAAGCTGCTCAAGGCCATCGGCCTCTACAAGGAGCCCGAGCCGAAGCGCCGCGGCGACCGCAAGGAGCCCCAACCCGTCAAGTCCAACACCCGCATCGCCAAGACCCGCGAACCCCGCGAGCCCCGCGAGAAGGACAGCCCGGAAAAACGCCGCGAGCGCGCCGAGGCCAAGGCCAAGGACGTCGACTCCCGCCGCCTCTATCTCGGCAACCTCTCCTATGAGGCCACCGAGAGCGACCTCGAGGAGCTGTTCCGTGGCGTCGGCTCGGTCCGCCGCGTCGAGATCGTCTACAACCGCCGCACCCATCGCTCGAAGGGCTATGGCTTCATCGAGATGCTCGATACCGACGAGGCCAAGAAGTCCGTGGAGGTCCTCCACGACCAGTTCTTCATGGGCCGCAAGCTCGTCGTGAGCGCCGCCAAGTCCGACGGCCCCGCCGACACCGACGACCGCGAGCAGGAAAGCGACGAGGAAACACCCGCCGCCGAGTCGAAGCAGGCCCCGGCCGCCGCCCCGATCGAGCACGCGCCCGCCGCGGAAGCTCCGGCCCAGCCGCAGACGGAGGCCCCGGCCGCCGCCGAGCTGCCCGAGGAGGAAAAGCCGCAATCCTGACCCGACCGCGAGGCTCCGGCCCCGCCCGATTTCCCACCCCACCCGGGTCCGTCCCGGGCGGGGTGTTTTCATTTTCAATCCCAGCCTCTCCTCCCACACTCCCGATCTGAACCCGCCCCGCCCCATCTACCTCTGCGGCCCCACCGCCTCGGGAAAATCCGCACTTGCCGCGGCCCTCGCCAGCCAGCTCGACGGCGAGGTGGTCAATGCCGATGCCTTCCAGCTCTACCGCGGGCTCGACACCCTCACTGCCGCGCCCACCGCGGAGGAGCGCGCCGCCGCGCCCCACCATCTCTATGGCGTGCTCGATCCCGCCGAGACCTGCGACGCCATGCGCTACCGCGAAATGGCGCTCCCGGTGATCGCCGACATCCACGCCCGCGGACGCCTGCCGATCGTGACCGGCGGCTCCGGACTCTACCTCAAATTCCTCACCCACGGCCCCGATCCCCTGCCACCGGGCGACCCCGCGCTGCGCGAAAAACTGGATCTCCGCCCGCTCGACGACCTGGTCGCCGAGCTCCGGCAGCTCGACCCCGTCGAAGCCGCCCGCACCCACCTCGCGAACCGCCGCTACGTTTCCCGGGCCTTGGAAATCTGCCTGCTCAGCGGCCGCCGCTGCTCCGAGCTGCGCGATCGTTGGACCGCCCGTTCCCGCGACATCGATGGCTCCCTCGTCGGGCTCGTCATCCGCCGGGAGCGCGCCGAACTGCATCGCCGGATCGAGATCCGGACCCGTCGCATGCTCGACCAGGGCGCGATCGACGAAGTTCGCCGAAACGAACTTTCCGCCACCTTGACGAAGGCCATCGGCGTGCCGCAGATCCGGGATTTCCTCGCGGAAAAAACCGACCGTGAGACCTGCGTGGAGCGGATCGCCGCCGCGACCCGCCAGTATGCCAAGCGGCAGGAAACCTGGTTCCGTCGGGAGACCTGGCTGCGACCCCTGGTCTGGTCGCCGGGAGCCGGCGTGCCGTCTGCCGCGGCGATCGAGATGTTGAAATCACGCTGAGTCTTCTGGTTTTGACCTCGCCGCCTCGAAACCGCACATTGCCTTCCATGCAGCCCGCCCAGTTCGAGAGCGCCGTCGAAAACATCGTCCGCCGTGACTCGCGCTTCGATCCCCAGGCCTATCTTTTCCTCAAGGACTCGCTGGATTTCACCCTCAAGCGCGCCGCGGAAACGAACTCCGGCCGTGCCCGCCACGTCAGCGGACGCGAGCTGCTGGCCGGCTTCCGCGATCTGGCCTTGCAGGAATTCGGCCCGATGTCCTCCACCCTGATGGAACTCTGGGGTCTCACCGAAACCCGCAACGTCGGCGAGATGGTGTTTCACCTGATCGAGGAGCAGATGTTCGGCCGGCAGGAATCGGACACGCTCGAGGATTTCGAAGGCGTCTTCGATTTCCAGGAAGCCTTCGAGCACCCCTACATCCCCCGCAGGCGGCAGGTGGCACAGGACGTGGTGTAAAGCTCCAGCTTTGCGAGCGAAGCGCGGGCCTTCAGCCTGCCGGTCACCGACCGGCGCTCCACTCGCAAAGCTGGAGCTTTGCGCCACTACCTCACCTGCCCTTCGCCGCGGACGCGGTATTGGTAGCTGGTGAGTTCGCGCAGGCCCATCGGGCCGCGGGCGTGGAGCTTTTCGGTGGAAATCCCGATCTCCGCGCCGAAGCCGAACTCGCCGCCGTCGGCGAAGCGGGTCGAGACGTTGTGGAAGACGCAGGCGGAATCCACCGCCGAGAGAAATCGTTCCGCGGTCGGCTCATCTCCGGTGACAATGCAATCCGTGTGATGCGAGCCATGCGTGTTGATGTGATCGACCGCCGCTTCCAACGAGTCGACGACTTTGATCGAGAGGATGAGGTCGAGATACTCGGTGCCCCAGTCGTCCTCGGTCGCAGCCTCACAGTCGATGACCGCCCGGGTGCGCTCGCAGCCACGCAGCTCGACGTCCTTTTCGCGCAGCGCCTCTGCTACCATCGGCAGGAAGGTTTCCTCGACCGACTCGTGGACCAGCAAGGTCTCCAGCGCATTGCAGACGCCGGGTTTGTGGGTCTTCGAGTTGACCGTGAGCTTCACCGCCATGTCGAGGTCGGCAGCAGCATCGACGTAGAGGTGGCAGATGCCATCGTAGTGCTTGATGACCGGCATGCGGGCCAGCGAAACCACGGTCTCGATCAGCCCGCGGCCGCCGCGAGGAATGATGACATCGAGCCATTTGTCCATCGCGCACAGCGCGGCGACGCTGGCCCGATCGGTGAACGGGATGAGCTCGATCGCGTGCTCGGGCAGGCCGGCCGCTTCGCCGGACTTCGTGAGCACTTCGGCGATGGCGCGGTTCGAGTGGATCGCCTCCGAGCCGCCGCGGAGGATGGTCGCGTTGCCGGTCTTGAGACAGAGCACGGCGGCGTCGCTGGTGACGTTCGGGCGGCTTTCGTAGATGATGCCGATGGTGCCGATCGGCACCCGCACCTGCTCGAGACGCATGCCGTTCGGGCGGGTCCAGCTTTCCATGACGTGGCCGACCGGATCGGGCAGCTCGGCGACTTCGGCGATGCCTTGGGCCATCGCTTCGATGCGTTTTCCATCAAGTCGCAGGCGGTCGATCATCGCGCTGCTGAGTCCCTTCGACTCGGCCGCTTCGAGGTCCTTGGCGTTTTCCTCGATCAGCTTGGCAGATGCCGCGCGGATCCCCTCGGCCATGGCCAGCAGGATGGCGTTCTTTTTTTCCGTGCTGAGCTGGGAGAGCCGATACGAGGCCGCCCGAGCCTGGCGGGCCAGCGTTTCGATGGAGTCGCGGATGTCTTCTTCGGTCATGCCTGGACGGGAAAGCGGGTGGAAATGCCGGCCTCGCCGGCGAGGATGGCGGCGAGGCGTTCGGGCTTGCGGCCATGGGCGATGTGGACCTCGATCCCGGCCGCCACCGCGCCGCGCACGGCGGACAGCTTGGTGGCCATGCCACCGATCGAGAAACGGCCCTTCTCGTTCTTCACCATCGACTCGATGCCGTCCAGCTCGCGGACTTCGGGGACGAGTTCGTTGGTCGCGGGGTCGAGCAAGCCATCGACGCTGGTGAGCAGGATCAAACGGTCGGCGCCGATCAGTTTCGCGACCGCGGAGGAAAGCATGTCGTTGTCGCCCACGCGCAGCTCCTCGACGGCGACCGAGTCGTTCTCATTGATGATCGGCACGATGCCCGGCTCGGAAAGCAGGCGCTCGAGCGTGTTCTTCACGTTGCCGGAGCGCTCCGGGCGGTTGAGGTCGTCGCCGGAGAGCAGGACCTGGGCGACCGAGAGGTTGAAGTTCCGGAACAGGTTTTCGTAGGTGTGCATCAGCCGCGCCTGACCGACCGCGGCGCAGGCTTGGCGGGTCGTCAGGTCGGAAGGATACGCGCCGAGGCCAAAGGCGGAGACGCCCGCTCCGACAGCTCCGGAGCTGACCAGCAAGCAGCGGTTTCCCTTTTCCACGATGCCGGCGATGGCCGTGACCAGCCTTACGAGCGAGCCGCCATCCAGCGTGCCGTCGCTGACGCGCGTGAGGACTCCGGTGCCGGCCTTGATGACGGTGAGCGAGTTCATGGGCGGAAAAAGGGGCGGCAGCAAACACCCGACCGGGCCGATCCGCCAACGCAATTCTTGCCAAGCCCGGCTTGCCCGCCGCGGCCCGCCGACTTAAACGCGCCGCATGGCCACATTTCCCACCCGCGGTGACAAGAAGGAGATCGAGGAAGGCAGCGACTTCGCGCCGAAGTTCGACGCCGACGGCCTGATCCCCGCCATGGCGATCGATGCCGAAACCCGCGAGCCGCTGATGCTCGCCTACATGAACGAGGAGTCGCTCAAACTCACCTTGGAAAAGGGCGAGGCCGTCTACTGGTCGCGCAGCCGCCAGGAAATCTGGCACAAGGGCGCGACCTCCGGCCATGTGCAGAAGATCCGCGAAATCCGGACCGACTGCGACCAGGACGCGCTGGTCCTCTACGTCGATCAAATTGGCGAGGGTGCCTGCCACACCGGCCGCAGCGGTTGTTTCTACCGTCGCGTCGACCTGCCGGAAACGCAGCTCTCCTTCACCGAAGAAGGCCGCCGCTTCGACCCGGACGCCGTCTATGGGAAGAAATGACGGGCTCCCGGGGGATTTTCGCAGGATGGGAAGGATGAACGGGATGGTGGCTAACGGTCCCTGAAATCCGCCCTGCCAGAGCAAAAACCCCCCATCCATCCCATCCATCCTCAAAATCCCATCCATCCTGGTCCCCCCCCTTGCAGCCGGCCAGTTCCATGAAAATTTCGTTGAATTTCGCGATTGCAAACGCGGGGGCGTTCCACTAGTTCTCCCGCCCCTCGCGCCGGGCAGGCGCCGGGATGACCCATTTTCAAGACAGGAGGACCGCCATGGACATCATCAGCAAGATCGAGCAGGAGCAGCTTAAGCAGGACGTCGTCGAATTCAACGTGGGCGACACGGTCAAGGTCCACACCCGCGTGGTGGAAGGGGGCAAGGAGCGTATCCAGATCTTTGCCGGCATCGTGATCGCCAAGCGTGGCTCGGGCGTGAACGCCTCCTTCACCGTCCGCAAGATCTCCTACGGCGAAGGCGTCGAGCGCGTGTTCCCGGTGCACACCCCGCGCATCGCCAAGATCGAGGTGACCAACCGTGGCAAGGTCCGCCGCGCCAAGCTGCACTACCTGCGCAGCCGCGTCGGCAAGAAGGCCACCGCCGTCAAGGCCGCCGAATAATCCGCGGCAGCCCCGATTTTCCCGAAGCGCGCCCGCGGTCCGTCCGCCGGCGCGTTTTTCATTTCCATCTATCTGCTTGGCGCGGGCGGGGAGCTCGGAAATGCTCCGCCCGTGCGCCGGGTTCCCGTTTGGCTTGTCATCCTGCTGTGCATCGCGGTCGTGGCCGGGGTGTGGATCGCGGGCACGCAGCCGTACGATTTCCTGACTCCGCCGGACGGGAAAACGATCGCCCTTGCGCGTTCCAGGGCCACCCAGGAGCTCGCCAGGCCGTCCGATTTGTTCGCGCTGCCCCCGGTGCTGCCCGAGGCGGAGCCGGAGGAAGCGCCCGAGCCCGAGGAACCACCCCCGCCTCCGCCGCCACCGGAAATCCCCCTCACCGACCTGCCCGAGCCCCTGCCGGCGAACTTCTGGGCGAACGGATCCGAGTTTCCCGCGGCATCGTTCCTCAACGCCGGCGCTCGACTGGAATCCGAATCGAGGCCCCTGGCGGCCCTGACCGCCTATGAACGGGTCCTGGACCACACGACCGCCAGCGAAGAGGAAATCCAGGCCGCCCTCAGAGGCCTGCGGCTTTCGCGTTCAAAGCTGGCCATCCCCGGCGAATCGGAAAGCTCCGCGCCCAAGGTCAAACTGAAGATCCGCACCCCGTCCCGCTGGGTCAACACCACCCGCAAGGCCGCCCGGCTTGCCGCGGAGACGCTCGCCCAGGCGTCCTTCCGGCAGCTCAAGTTCGAGGCCTGGATCACGCCCGACCGGCGCAAGGCCGACCACCTCACCCTGGCTTTGGAGCGCCCGGAGGAAGCCGAGCCAGCCTCGGCGGACATCCCCGTCAGCGCCGATGTCGAGGAGCTCCGCAACCAGATGCTTTCCGCCGCGTTCCGGATCGTGGCCTCGTCGCTGGCCTTGGATTCCAGCCTGGCACCGATCTCCCAGCCGCCCGAGGGCGAACCCGCCGAGGATTCCCTCTCCAGCCGCATCACCCGCCGGGCGTGGTCGCACTTCGTCCCGCAGGCGACCGATGCCGAGAACCCCTGAGATTTCCCCAAGAGACCGCTGGACGAGCCCGTTGTGCTGTCGTTCGGTCGAACGCACGATGAAACCCGGACTGACCTTTGTTTCCTGCCTCCTCCCTGTGCTCCTCCATGCCCAGGAGGCCCCCGACCGTGCCCCGGTGGAACCCAAGACGCTCCCCGCGCCGGACCAGACCGTGGCGCCCGCCGAGCCGGCGATCGAGAAGCTGCCCGACGGCCGCATGAAGCTCGGCCGGATCGAGTTCGACCCGGAAACCCGCTCCATCCGCTTTCCGGCGTGGGTCAACCAGAAGGAAGGCCTGCTGGAGTTCCTCATTGTTCACAAAAACGGCAAGGTCCACGAATCGTTGCTCGCCACCGAAATCTCGGCAGTGAACCTGAACATCGCGCTCAAGCTCCTCCACTACAAGGCATCGCGGGAACTCTATCAGAAGGTCAAGGACGACGGCAGCTTGTCGTCGGAGTTTGAAAGCGCCACCGATGAGGAAAAAACCGGCTCGCGGCTCAAGATCCTGCTCCAGGCGGGCACGGGCGAACCGGTGCCGGCCAACGAGTGGATTTCCCATCTGCCGACCGAGAAAACCATGCCCGCGGATCCATGGATCTACGGCGGCTCCTTCATCAACCAAGGCCGCTTCATGGCCGAAAGCTCGGGCGATCTGTTCGCCATCTTCCTCAGCAACTCATCGCTCGTGAATTTTTCCGGCAAGGACAACCTCGACGACGAGGTCTGGCTCCCCCACCCCACCCGCGTCCCGGAACTCGAGACGCCCGTCACCGTCATCATCCAACCCTACGATTCATGAAACACCTCATCGCCACCGCTATCACGGCGACCGCGTTCGTCGCCACCGCGCTGCCCGGCTCCGCCCAGGACACGCCGCCGAACCCCTATCTGTCTCTCCAGCAGGAAATGAAGCTGGCCATTTCCCGCGGCAACGCGTGGCTCGCCAAGCAGCAGAAGGAACAAGGCTGGTGGGACACCGAGGACCTGCCGGCCCTGACCGCGCTGCCGCTGACCGCCGCCGTGCGCGATCCCTCGCTCGATCTCACCGAGGAGCTCCCCGACAACCTCAGGAAGGGTTTCGAATGGCTCAAGGCCCAGCAGAAGGACGATGGCGGCATCTACAACAAGGGCCTCGGCGTCTACAACACCGCCACCGCCGTGACCGCCCTCACCGCCGCCCAGCGCGACATCTACGAGCCGGCCATCGTCAAGGGCCGCCGCTACCTGATCGGCGAGCAGTGGGACATCGACAAGGCCAAGGAAACCGACAACCCGAACGATGGCGGCATCGGCTACGGCTCCCACAACGACCACACCGACCTCTCCAACACCTACCTCGCCATCGAGGCGCTCGCGCTCTCCAAGCAGGTGGTGGAGGACGGAAAGTTCGGCGACCAGCCGGACCTCGACTGGGATGCCGCCATCACTTTCCTGTCACGCTGCCAGAACCTCGAGGAAACCAACGACCAGGACTGGGCCTCCAGCGATCCCCAGAACAAAGGCGGCTTCATCTACACGCCGGGCGACTCGAAGGCGGGGGAAATGAAACTCCCCGACGGCCGCACCGCGCTGCGCTCGTACGGTTCGATTTCCTACGCCGGCCTGCTCTCGCTCGTGTATGCGAAGCTCAGCCCGGAGGACTCCCGCGTGAAGGCGGTGAAGGAATGGGCCGCCAAGAACTGGACGGTCGACGAAAACCCCGGCATGGGGGCGCAAGGCCTCTACTACTACTATCAGGCCATGTCCAAGGCCCTGGCCGCCGCCAACGTCGCCAAGCTCGAGGTTGAGGGGGTCGATCCGATCGACTGGCGCAAGCAGCTCGCCGACAAACTGCTCACCGGCCAGCGCGAGGATGGCTCGTGGGTCAATGCCAACGGCCGCTGGATGGAATCCAATCCCGTCCTCGTCACCGCCTACTCGGTGATGGCCTTGGAGCAGATCTACCACTCGATTCCCGGCAAGCCCTGAGAGGCCGGGACGTCTCTATCAGATCCGGACTAGCGTTTCCCCCCGGGTGGGGCATCTTGCGGGCATGACCACCGCCAGCAAGATCACCCTCGCCCGCATCGCGTTGGTGCCGGTGTTTGCGGTCTTCGTGGCGAAATACGGGCTCAGCGTCGCGGCCGGAGCCCCGATGGAACCGTGGCGCTGGACCGCCGTCGGGCTGTTCACCCTCGCCGCGGCCTCGGATGGCATCGACGGTTGGGTCGCCCGCCGTTTCAACCAGCGCTCGAAGTTCGGTGCCTTCATCGACCCGCTGGCCGACAAGTTCCTGCTCATCACAGCCATCGTTTTCCTCAGCGCCTTCCCGTGGGGCCGGGATGACTGGCGCATCCCCGTGTGGTTCGCCTGGCTGGTGATCCTGCGCGACACGCTGATCGTCATCGGCATCGTGCTGGTGAAACGAACGGCCCGCAACGTCCACTACCAGCCGCGCTGGACCGGCAAGGTCTGCACCGTGACCCAGATGATCGCGATCGGCTGGGTGATGTTGAAGATCCGCCTGCTGCCGCCCGTTTACCCCTGTGTCCTAGCCGCCGTCTTCACCGTGTGGTCGGGCTACCATTACTTTCAGGAGGCCCGCCGGCAGATGCTCGCCAGCGGCTAATCCCCTTGCCGTCCCCGCCCCCCTCGCCTAAGCCCCGTCCATGCCTTCGGTCGCCATTGTCGGACGCCCCAATGTGGGAAAATCCGCGCTCTTCAACCGCCTCGCCAAACGGCGGATCGCCATCGTCCACGACCAGCCGGGGGTCACCCGCGACCGGCTCGCGGCGCCGTGCATGGCCACGCAGACGGCGTGCACCGTCGTCGATACCGGCGGTATCGGGGCCACGCTCGACGACGGCTTCGCCCAGCAGGTCACGTTGGAGGCGGACATCGCCATCCAGACGGCGGACCTGATTCTCTTCGTCGTCGACGCCCAGGAGGGTCTCACCCCGATCGACCGCGCGCTCGGCCAGAAGCTGCGCAAGGCGGACAAGCCCGTGCTGCTCGTCATCAACAAGGTCGATGACCGCAAGCACGAATCGGCCTTCGCCGAAATGGCCGCGCTGGGACTTGGCGAGGGGATCTTCGTTTCCGCCGAGCACGGCCGGAATTTCGCCGAACTGGTGCACGAGATCGACCGCCACCTCGCGCCGCTCGCGGGCGAGATCGAGGTCGCCGCCGAGGAGGCGGAAAAGGTCGGCATCAAGCTCACCATCATCGGCAAGCCCAACGCCGGCAAGTCGTCGCTGGTCAACGCCATCCTCAAGGACGAGAGGACCATCGTCTCCGACATCGCCGGCACCACCCGCGACGCCATCGACCTCCCCTACACCTTCGAGGGCGAGCAGTTCACGCTCATCGATACCGCCGGTCTCCGCCCCCGCGGTCGCCGCGATTCCTCGGTGGAGGTCTTTTCCGCCATGCGGACCGAGAAGGCGATCCGGCGGGCCGACCTGTGCATCCTGGTCGTCGATCTCGCCGCGGGCGTCAGTGCCCAGGACCGCAAGATCGCCCAACTGGTGCTCAAGGAGAAGAAGCCGTGCCTGATCGTGCTCAACAAGTTCGACCTCTTCCACCCCGGCGCGCCGATGAAGCACCGCAAGAAGGAGGCCGAGGAGCAGGTTCGCCGCGAGCTGTTCTTCCTGCACTACGCCCCTTTCGTTTGCGTTTCCGCAAAGGAGGGCACGGCCGTGATCCAGGTGCTCAAGCAGGCCCTGGCCGTGCGCGATGGTGCCCGCAACATCCCCACCACCGGGGTGCTCAACCGCATGCTCCAGCTCGCCTTCCAAGTGAATCCGCCGCCGACCGTCGGCAAAGGCACCAAGCGGCTGAAGCTTTACTACGCCACCACCGCCGTCAACGAGCGCTACGCGGTGGTGCCGGTGCCGACCTTCGTGCTGTTCGTGAACGACAAGACGCTGATGAATTCCAGCTACGAACAGTACCTTTCCAACCGGCTCCGCCAGGAACATCCCGCGCCCGGCATCCCCGTCGTCTTCTCGGTGCGCTCGCGCCGCCGCGAGGATCGGGAAGGCTGAAAAGGCGAAGGCCCCGAAGCTTGGTTGCTTCGAGGCCTTCATTGGCTCCGGCGGTAGGGTTCGAACCTACGACCTAGTGGTTAACAGCCACCCGCTCTACCGCTGAGCTACACCGGATTGTTTGGCTTGCCCCGCGTGGGGCGGGCGGAAGATGGGACGTGATGGAGGATCGAGGCAAGGGAAAAATCGTCTTTTCCTCCCCTCTCTTTCCCCCTCCCGCGGACCCCCGTCAGGAGGGGTCGGGCTGCGGGGATTCGTGCACCATTTCCGAAGCCCGGCGAAGGATCGCGCGGGCATTGCGGTCGCCGTCCTCGGCCGCCACATGGCGCGCCAGTTCCTCGACGTTCGGATAGCCGCGGGAGGTGAGAAGCGCGACCACCCCGTGGTGATCGACCGGCTCGAGGCGGATCACGATTTCCGTCAGGCGATCGAGCAGGCCGCCGCTCAAGGCAGGCATGAACGAGCTTTCCCACACGTCGTCGTTGATTGAAACCACGATATCCACCCGCGGGGCTTCCAGGCGGAGCGTGGCGAGGAAACCGGCGATGGCGCGGGCACCGGCGGGATCGCCGTGGACCCCTTCCAGATCGTCCACGATCAGCACGATCCGCCGCAGGCGCGAAAGCAGGGCCAGCAGGGTGCCGAAGCGCTCGGCGCTGGCGTTTTCGACCGCGGTCTGGAGCAGCAGCCCGCCGCGACCGGCCTGCTCGGGCGAGGCGGTGGCGAAGCGGAACAGGGCGGCCACCCAGAAGGCCACCTGGTTGAGGGAGCAGCCGGTTTCCTGGCTGATCTCGAGGGCGATTCGCGGCCCGAGGACCTCGAAGTTCTCCCGGGTCCAGTGCGCGGTGACCGCCTGGGGATGGTGGAAGTTGAAGGTCTCGACCGGCCGCTTGACCAAGGCCTGCGCGGCGGCATCCCGGTCCTGGCACGGGACCTCGCCGGAGATGACCAGCGGTCGCAGGCCGAGGGCGAACAGATGCCGGCTGTAAACGTCCAGCGAAGTCAGTCCGCCGGCAGCCGGAAGCGGCCGGGTGAGCCGGCGCAGGGCGTCCTCGATGGCGGCGGCGGGATTCAGCTTCGAGCCATCGAGCGGGCGCAGGGGGATGAACTCATGGCCATCCCCGATCTGCTGGCGGACGCGCTCCAGCACGTGCGTCTTGCCATAGCCGGCGCGCGGAGCCCTGAGGAGGATTCCGCGCCCGATCGCCTCGACCGGTTGAAGGAGACTACGGCCGAGTTTTCGTTCGGCGCGATCATTGACACCGGAGGCATGGCTGGCGCCGTTTTGGCCAAAATGCTCGAAGAACGGCTGCGGGTTGATTGAAACACTCATGTTCCCTTTCCTTGATGAGCCTGTGCGGAAAGATACGAGGCCTCAAGCCTAGAAGGCGGCAGCAGGCTCACCGGGTGAGATCCTGAAACTCGTCTTCCAGCCCACGGGCCCCGGTTTCCGCTGGCGAACTCCCCGCCAGGGCGGCTTCGACCTGCTGCATGAGGTCATCAGCCGGGGCCTGCGCGGTGCCGGACAGGTGGACGGTTCCCCAGCGGAAATCCTCGCCCTCCCGCGAGAACACGGTCGCGAACGCCCGGTTCTTTTCACTGAGCTCGGACCACTTGGTCTGGATGCCCACCTCGAGTCGTCCCGACAAGCTGCCATCGGCAGCCACGCTGATGGTGCCACGGAGGCGCAGGATGTCGCGGCCGGCAAAGTCGATGTCGCTCAGCTCGACGCCATTCTGCAGGTCCCGCTTGAAGTGGACCGGTTGCTTCACGGCGAGCCGGATGTCATTGAAGATCGGGTTTTCGAACATCCGCGACAGCGTGCCCAAGAAGGGCAGCTTGTGGAGTAAAACCAAGGAGTTGGAGAGGCTGGCCACGTCACCCTCGACATGAACCGAATCGACATCGGTGAGATCGGCGGTGACGGTGCAGGGCTGGGAATCGCTGGCGGTCTCGAGGATCGCCTCGAAGATCGATCCCATGTCGGCACCGAAGAGCACCTCCGAGGGCATCCGGGAAACCGCCAACGACATCGTGGCCCGCTCCCCGGGACCGATCGGCAGCGGGGCCTCGGAGGTCGATTGCAGGCGGAACTCGGCCTTCGGCATCTCCAGAGGCGAGAACACCACCGTTCCGATCTGGATGCCGTCTCCGGAAACCTTCAGGCTGCCCACGGAGAGATCGAAGCGCCCCCAGTTCCAGATGCGCAGCTGCCCCCCCTCCACCACCAGCGAGGCCTGCGCCTGGTCCGGATCGGAAATGCTGAAGGTGGCGAAGCCGTTCGTCAGGGAAAGCGCGGTGGCTTTTTCGTCGCCCACCCGGGCTGAAAACTTCCCGGCCTGGATGGTCGAACGGAACGGAACCGGTCCCCCGAGGGCCTCATGGACCGGCTCTCCGGAGGGCGCGCCGACCACGATGTCGACGCTGCCGGCGCGCAGCCGGTTGCCATCCCAGACTCCGGTCAGGTGGCTGGTGAGGTTGAGATCGCCGGTGACCTGCCTGGCCGTGACCTGCCGCAAGGCGCGGGTTTCCGGCCAGTTCAGCAGGACGGCTTCGGCGCCCACGCCGAGCGGGGTGGAGCGGAATGACTTGAGCTCCACCCCGGCGCCCGTGGTGTCGGCGATCCGGGCTTCGATTTTCTGCTGATAGGCATCTCCGTTGAGGTAGAGCACCCATGCCAGCACCCCGAGCCCGCAGAGGAATACGCAGATGGTGGCCACGCTGATCAGGACCATCATCCGCCGGCGGTGCTGGGCCTGCTTTTCCTTGTGCGGCTGGCGGGAGCGGCGCTTGCGTTTCCGCACGCGGTAAACCTGGCTGCCATCCGGCCGGGTCACGAGTTCGGGCTCGTTCTCCGCCTGAGGTTTGGAGCGGGACTTCAGGCGCTCCAGCATTTCATCAATGCTGTAATTGTCCTTTTCGGATGAAGACATGACGGGTCGTTCGGGGTTCCTCTCCGCGCGGGCTCAGCGCTGGTTGAAAGGACGGCCGGCGGCATCGACCACCCGCACGTGGACGAGGAACAGGATGGAGGTCTTGGTGGGAGCCTCGACGTTGCTCTGGAACAGGCGCCCGACCAGCGGCAGATCACCGAGGATCGGCGTGCGGTCCTCCACCTTCTGGCGGCTCTCGCGGAGCATGCCGCCGATGACTACGGTGGAGTCATCCGCCACGGTGAGCGCGGTTTCCGTGCCCATCTTGGAAAAGACCGGCATCAGGATTTCGTTGGGAGTGATCACGATGGGATCCGAGGAAATCCCCACCACTCCACCGACGAGACTGGCACTGCCGCTGGCTCCGGCAGTAATCGGCGAGCCGTAGTTCACGAAGCCGTCGAACTCGGTGAGGTCCGGCTTGAGACTGATGTTCACGTAATGCTTGTCGGAACTGACCGTCGGCAGCACCTCGAGCACCACGCCGGTTTCCCGCATCTCGAAGCTGGTGGGAGTCGATGGCGTCACGGGAATGCTGCCCGTCGATTGCCCCGTGAGCACCGTGCCGGTCGTCAGGTCGATGAAGGCGGAACTATCGGACCCGACCGAGTTGGGCAGTTCCGGGGGCTCGTATTCGGTCGGGTAAATGAATTCCTCCGTCACCCGCACGGAGGCGGCCTGTCCGCTGCGGGTGACCACCGAAGGCTGGACCATGAGATCGATCCCCTTCTTCTGGCTCAGCCCGCGCATCATCATGGTGGCGAAGGTGTCGTTGAGGTAGCCATTCACCCACAGGGCACCCGGAGCCCGGGGAACCACGCTCTGGGTGATCCGGTCCCGGTTGGCGATCAGGTCGTCGATGGAATCGAGCGGGATCGCCTCCTGACCACTGCGGTTGCCGGCGGTCACCGGGTTGGGATATTTCCCTCCGGCGGGCATGCCGGCGAGGCTGCCCCCATTGCCCTGCGTGCCGCCGCCGATGTAGAACTTGCTCGCGCCGGGGATGTCGCTCATGCCGGCAAAACCGAAATTTCCGAGCAACCAGTCAAAGCCGAGTTCCTCAAGATTCCTCTGGGTGGTGCGCAGGACCTTGACCTCGACGATCACCGAAGTGGGTTCGTTGCTGGCCATGGCATCGACCACCTGCTGGACCATCGAGAGGTTCTCGCTGGTGTTCATCACCCGCAGCTCGCTGTTGGCGGAGTTGAAATTGGCAGAGGCCCCTTCGGGAAACGAGACCCCGCGGGATTCGAGCACCTGTTGGGCGGTGAGCCGGCGGGCCGTGACGCCGCCGCCGCTGTCTTCATTGTCGCCGAATGGGTCGGCTTCGGCCGGCGAGTCCTCCTGGGTCCCGGCGGCTCCCGAACTCAGGAAATCCGGAGGCACGCGGAAGGTGCGGGCCATCATGTCGGTCGAATCCGAACCCGCGGGGCGGATGACCAGGGCGACCGGCTGCTCCACGGCGACGGTGCCGGTTTCCTGGCAGATGTAGTCGATGACCTTGCGAATCGGCACCGAGCGGAGGTTGATCGTGAAACGCTTGTCGAGGATCGCCTGATCGTCGCTGCCGAGATCGAGGACGATGTTCACCCCGCGGCGGGCCGGATCGATCTCCTGGGTGTCCAGGTCGGCGGCCTGGGCGCGGATGAAGTCGATCGCCTCACGGATCGACACGTCCTCAAGCATGACCACGGGGATCTCGATGCTGCGGAGCTTGCTGGAGTAGTCGATGGTCGCCTGCTGGTTGGTGACCATCACGTCTTCAAAGCCGAATTCGTCGAGTGCTGGCGGCTGGAGTTCCCATGCCCCGTCCACCATCGCCATCATTTCCGCCCGCGTGTGGTCCCTTGCGGCGTCGTAGTAGCTCGACTTCGCCGCCGCTACTTTTTCCATGCCGCGGCGGGCGGCGGTGTTGGTGGGATCGACGCGGAGGACGTCCTCGTAGACCAGGGCCGCCTCGTCGTACTTGCCGAGGTCGTAGGCCCCCTGGGCGCGGTAGAGAAGAAAGCGCACTTCCTCGATGTCCGAGGTGTGTTCCTTGCTGGAGGCCGGGTTGGTGCGGATCGGATCGAGCAGCTGCTCTTTTTCGGTGATCGCCGCGACATCATCAGGTGCCATTTCCGGCTTCAGCACCTCGTCCAGCACGGACTCCGCCTTGTCCAGATCTCCGAAACGGCGGGCCTGGCGGGCCACCTCCACGGAGGCCTGGGCGAAGCGCTCGGTGGCGTGGGCGCGCTGCTCGGCCAGCGCCGGGGCGCCCGCGGGCAACAGCTCGACCGCCCGGCGGTAGCTCTTGGCGGCTTCCTCGTAGTTGCCCTCCTCGTAGGACTTGTCGCCGGTCACCATCAACTCGTGGGCCTCGGCGGCGGCATTCGAACGTCGTTGAAGCTCAGCTTCCACCAACGGAGACTGGGCCGGGCAAACGAGCGGCACCGAGCCGCACATGAAAGCGGTCAGGAGGATCACGGGGCGCATCGGAACTCGGCGGGAGACGGTGGAAAATCGCGGCATGCCTAGGTTTTCGAAGGCTTATAGGGAGCCGCGACGGACAGCGTAAGCCGAAAATCGGGGAAATTTCATGCTTCTTTGACAGTATCCAGGCAGACCGCGGCGGCCGCGCGATCGACCTCGATCGCTGCCGCCAGTTCTTCGAGATTGTTGAAGCGTTTTTCGCCCCTCAGACGCCTCACCCAGTCGACCTCTATGACCTCCCCGTAAAGGTCTCCGGAAAAATCCAGCAGGTGGACCTCCAGCTGCCGCCCCTCGCCGCCGACCGTCGGGCGGGTGCCCAGATTCGCCACCCCCCGGTGCCATTCGCCGCGGACCTTCGCCCGCACCGCCCACACGCCGTCGGCCGGGTACTGCTCCTCGCCCGGCTCAAGGTTGGCGGTGGGAAATCCGAGCTTGCGACCGAGTTCGCGGCCCCGGATCACCCTCCCCTGCACCGTGTAGCGACGGCCGAGCATGCGCTCGGCGGCGTCCAGATTGGCATCGCGCACTGCCTGGCGGATGCGCGTGCTGCTGATCCGCTCGCCGTCCATCATGACGGGAGGGATCGCATGAAAGGTGAAGCCCATTTCCCCGGCCATCCGCTGCAGGAGCCCGCGGCCACCGCGCCGGTCGCGGCCGAAACGCCAGTCTTCGCCGGACACCAGCGTCGCGCAGCCGGAGGTGACCAGCTCGCGGATGAAATCGTGCGCCTCGTCGCGGGCCCGCTCGCGGTCGAAAGGCAGCGCGACGAGGAAATCGACGCCCAGAGGTCCGAGGATTTCCGCTTTGTGGTCCAGCGATGCCAGCAGGCGGGCGGGCGCCTTTTCGGGGGCCAGGACCCGCAAGGGATTCGGGTCAAAGGTCAACACCCCGGCCAGCCCCCCACCCTCGCGGGCGGACGCCACCGCGCGGCCGATCACGGCCTGGTGGCCGAGGTGGACGCCGTCGAACACCCCGAGCGCCAGATGGGCCGGGGCGCCCAGCTGGGAAATCTCCGGAATCGAAGCCAATCGCCGCACGCCGGGAGCCTGAGGGGCGATCTCCGGCATGGCGATGGCAAAGCAGTCCATTTCGACACCTCGAAACGCTTCCCCCGAAAAGAGAGCGCCCCACTTTCCGTGAAGGAAAGCAGGGCGACTGACTTGGGTTTTGAAGAGCTGGGTTTTTGGGTTGTCCCACGACCGGATGATCGCGGGATTCTTTAGTTCTCCTTGGTCGATCCCTTTTTGGCGATCTTTTTCTTCGGAAGCTTTTTGGGCAGTTTTTTGGCCGTCTTGGGCTCCTCCGAATCCTCGTCCTCATCGAAGATCTTCGCCGCCTTCTTGGCCGTCTTGCGCGCCGGTTGCGGGAAGTCCTCCTCGTCCTCGCCGCCGTGGCTGAGGATGAACTGCAGGTCCTCCAGACCCAGGTTCGAGGCGAAACCCTCGTCGCCGAGGACGTTGGTCACCAGTTGGGTCTTCTGGTGCTGGAGGATGCGGATCTTTTCCTCCACCGTGTCGCGGGTCAGCAAACGGTAGGCGATGACCTTGTTCTTCTGGCCGATCCGGTGCGTGCGGTCGATGGCCTGGTTTTCCACCGCCGGGTTCCACCACGGATCGTAGAGGATGACGTACGACGCCGAGGTCAGGTTGAGGCCCGCGCCGCCCGCCTTCAGCGAAAGCATGAACACGGACGCGTCCTTGGTGGTCTGGAAACTCTCGATCTCGCCCTTCCGGTCCTTCGTTTGCCCCGTGAGGTAGTGGAAAGGCCGGGCCTCCAGCTCGAGGCGCGCCTTGATCAGGTCGAGCATCGAAACGAACTGCGAGAACACTAGTACTTTGTGACCCTCCTCGTAGAGCTGGTCGAGGAGGTAGAAGAGCGACTCCATCTTGGCGCTCTCCTCCTTGAGGTACTTCGGATCGATCAGACCCGGGTGGCAGCAGATCTGGCGTAGGCGCATCAGGCCCTGGAGAATCGCGAACGAGTTCTTCTTCACCGCCTCGTCGGAGTCGAGCCCGAGCAACGCCTTCTGGATGCGCTTCAGCTCGGCCTTGTAGAGGTCCTGCTGGATGCCATCCATGTTGGCGTAGACCTCCTCCTCCGTCCGCGGCGGCAGGTCCTGGGCCACCTGGAGCTTGGTCCGGCGCAGCAGGAAGGGGCGCAGTCGCGCGGCCAGGCGGTTCTGCGACATCGGGTCCTTGCGCTTGTCGAAGCGCTTCTTGAAATACGCGCGGCTGCCGAGCACGCCGGGCATGGCGAAGGCCATCAGCGACCACATGTCCAGCAGGCGGTTCTCGATCGGCGTGCCGGTGAGCACCAGCCGGTTCTCGGAATCCAGCTCGCGGGCGCATTTGGCGGCCTTCGAGTCCGGGTTCTTGATCTGCTGGCCTTCGTCGAGGATGACGGTCAGCCACTTGATCTCGTTGAGCAGGTCCCCGCAGACGCGCAGCTGCGCGTAGTTGAGGATCAGCATGTCGATGTTCTCCTGCACGTGCGGAACGTCCAAATCGTCGCGGTTGCGCAGGATCTTGGTGCGGACGGCCGGGCAGAACTTGGTGGCCTCGCTCGCCCACACGTCGAGGACCGACTTCGGACAGACGATCAGCGCCGGGCGATGCGACTCGTTGTTTATCTGCCGCTCCTCCAGCAGCCACAGGATGTAGGTGAGCGACTGGATGGTTTTTCCGAGACCCATGTCGTCGGCCAGGATGCCGCCGAAACGGTTGGTCGCGAGGTAGGCGAGGAACTGGTATCCCTCCACCTGATAGGGCCGCAGGTCGGCGTTGAGATCCTTCGGCACCGGCGGTTTGACATCGATGGTGATGTCCCCCGCCCGATCCTTGATCCGCTTCCAGGCCTTCGGGTCGAAAACCTCCGCCGCCTTCGGGTCGGCCAGCTGCAAGGCGTGCATTCGGTGCGTTTCCCCGGAAAGATCGAAGGGATCCAGCCCGAGCCGGGTGACGGCGTCGCGCTGCTCGGGGTCGAGCTTGATTTCCAGCCGCATCCACGAGCCGTCCTCCATGCGCACATAGCCGCCGCGCGCGGCGACCAGCTGGCGGATCTGCGCCTTGGAAAGGTTGACGCCCTCGACGTCGATGACGATCCGCAGGTCGAACCAGTCGATGTCCTGGTTGACCACCTCGAAGCGCACCGCGGCGGTGACCGGGTCGGCGAGGATCGACTTCAGGCGCACGTCGATGTCGAGGTCGACCGCCTCCGGCATTTCCTCGATCCACTCGGCGAACTTCTCGGGGAACTGCTTGGTGATGCGCGACTTGAAGGCACCGAGCTTCTCATCGTAGGTGAGCCCCATTTCCTCCAGCAGCGAGGGCACGGGATAGAGGTCCTCGCGGGCGAAACGAAGGAGCTGACGGCCCTTGAGCGACTGCTGTTCGACGACTTCCCAGCCCTCGCGGGTGAGCTTTTCGGTGCGGCGTTCCTTGCCCTCGATGGCGGTCACCTCGACCACCAGGTGCTCGGTTTCCGCCGCGGTCAGGCCGGCCACCAGCTTCAGCTCGAAGCGCGGCTTCAGCTCCAGGTCCACCACCCGCTTCTTGAGCGATTCCGGCAGCGAGGCGCCGATCTTGCGCAGGAACTCGACGCCTTCCAGCGAGTCGATCACCTTCTTCGGGATCGAGTAGCGGGGCATGACCTCCGTTTCCTCCAGCCAGCGCGGCGGGCCGGGAAACACGGTCTCGTCGGATTGATAAAGCTCCTTGCGGCCGGGCAGCATGCGCACGGAGTGGGTCACGTTCTCGCCTTCCAGCGTGACCAGCTGCAGCGCGTAGCCGTTGGGGTCATACGGATCGTCCTCGCAGACCCAGGAGAGCGGCCGGTCGACCACCTTGAATTCCTTCTCGTCGAGGTTGACGAGGTAACCGCTGAGCGCCGGCTGGCGGAACAGCCGGTTCATGAAACGGCAGGCGTCCTCCTGGTCGAAGTCGAAGGTCGTCTCGCCGGTCTCGCGGTAGTGTGCCAGGAAATGCTCCCACAGCACCTGGCTCGGCGCATCCATGCGCAGCGCCGCCTCCGAGAAGAGGGGCAGCAGGCGCTCGATGTCGTTCTTTTCGCGCAGCTGCATCCATTCGCCGTTGCCTTCCTTGGCCTCGAGGCGGGCCTCGTTGATGGTCGCCACCAGGCGGAAGGCAATGCCGGTCGGCGCGGCCTGCGGCGGGCGCTCGTTGACCTGCTCGATGCGGTCGTACCAGGCCGCCACCTCGCGCTCCTGCTCCCAGTCCGCCATCTTCTTCTGAACGTAGTTCAGGTCGGTGATGACGTTCATGAAGTCCGGGAACGGCAGCTTCTTCTTGTAGAAGGCGTAAGCGAGGTAGTTCCAGAACTCGAGGATGTCCCCCGGCGGCATCGGCCACAGCTCAAGCGGCTCGTACGTCGTGATCTCCCAGCGCGGCGTCAGCCGGACCATGTCGTGGTCGTGGATCTCGCCCTCGATGACGTAGCGGCGGTAGCGCTTCTCGACCTTGGAAACGAAGTCCGCCTCCTTGTCGTCGAGCTCGCGGCCGAGCTTGTCCTCGATGATGTCGAGCACCGGCGTGTCGTCGAACTCGTTGGGCGATTCCGGCAGCGCCTCGCCGCGGTGCATGCGCTCCATCATGGTCGCATACTGGCAGGCGCCGGAGATGATCTCGTCCTCGGCGGTGCACGAGCCGAACCAGCGGTTGCCCTGCAGGCGCAGGCTGGTGCGGAAGGTGCCGGACTCGTGCTCGACGCGTCCCTGGATGAAAAGGTGGTTGCCGAAAATCTGGGTGACCATGCCGTCCTGCTGCAAGGTCTCGCCCAGCTTGCGGGATTCCTCGGGAAAACCGTTGAGGAAATTGAGGGTCGCGCGATCTGGATTCATGGTGGTGGTGCCCGGCGGCGCCAACCGCGGATGGGAGAGGACGCCTTTCCCCTCCGATCCACGGTCGAGCCACGGGGGCGGAAGATTAGGCCCTGCCTTCGAGGGGCCGCAACAAAAACCTGAGTCGTGGATTTCACCCCTGATACGTATTGTTGCGTTGTTAGGTCGGGAGACGCCGTGGTTTGACACCCGCCCCGGCGGCGGCTTCCCTCCCGGCGTGGACGGCATCCAGCGCTTCGAGGGAGGTTATCTCCTCACCAACGGCTATCTCATCGCCACCCCCGGCGGCGGTCATCTCATGGTCGATGCCCCCATGGACGCGGTCGAGTGGCTCCAGCACCGCGGCGTGAAGCCCGAGGCTCTCCTGCTCACCCACCAGCACTTCGATCACGTCATGTCCGCCGCCGCCATCGCCGCCATGGGCGTGCCGGTCTACGCTTGGAACACCTTTTCCCGCAGCCTCACCCTGGAGGAAGTCGTGCGCCAGTGGGGCATGCCCTTCGACGTCGAGGAGTTCTCCGTCGACCACATCCTCGAAGGCCACGACCAGCTCGCAGTCGGCGGCCTGACCTTCTCCCTGCTCCACGTGCCCGGTCACTCGTCGGACAGCGTGGTCTTCCACCTGCCGGAAAAGGAGCTTCTGTTCGCCGGCGACACGCTTTTTCACGGATCCACCGGCCGCGGCGATCTCCCCGGCGGCGATCTCGACCTGCTCTGCCGCGGGATTTCGGAAAAGCTCTACCCCTTGCCCCACGACACCCGCGTCCTCCCCGGCCACGGCGACGCCACCACCATCGGCCGCGAACGCACCTCCAACGCCGTCGTGCGCGCCTGACGATCGCATGGCGCAAGCGGCGGCTGCACGGGACCGCCTTCGACATAGGTTCATGGGTTTTCACCCGTCTCGCAGCCTGCCTCGACAAGTCGAGTCGGATCGCCAGCGAGCTCGGGGAAGCCGCCCGAATGGTTTTGTCACTCGCCACCCAAGAAAAATATCCGCCAGAAAGCTTTGTTGGCGGCCAAAACGCTTTGGTCACTCGCCACCCAAGAAAATTGGCGGCGAGAAATCTTGGTTGGCCGCCAGCAAAGAATTCTGGCGGCAAGCAAGCTTTGCTGGCAGCTGCCCAAGCTTTGCAGGACGCTTGCAAGCCCGGATTCCGGCGGCGCAGCCCGGTCCGGAGATGCTCACGATCCCGCTTGTTTCCTGAGTTCCCCCTCGATCCGCTCAAAATCCCCCAGATGAGCCCTCATCAGACTCTTCCAAAGCCGCCCGTGATTGGGCACGGAAAAGTGAAGCAGTTCGTGAACGATGACGTAATCCCCAAGCTCGCGTGGCATCGAAGGTAGCTCGTCATTGAAGCTCAGGGTGCCGGCGGTCGAGCACGAGGCCCACTTGCGGCGCATCGGACGGATGTAGATCGCGGTCGCCTCCACCTCCAGCTTCTCCGCCCACTCGCGCACCCGCGCTTTGAAACGCTGGCGTGACTCCTCGTCGTCCGTCATCCCGCCAAGCTTGAAACCGGTCGGATCCCGCGCGTGAGCTCCTTCACCTTCCCTTGCAGGGCCCGGAAATCGCACTCCACCTGCAGGCCGTGCCAGAAGTCCTGCGACTGACCGAAGAAGGCCCCGAAACGGATCGACATCTGGGGCGTGATCGCCCGCTTGCCGTGGACGATTTCATTGATCGCCCGGGGCGGCACGCCGATCGCCCTCGCCATCGCATTCTGAGAGATCCCCATCGGCTCGAGGTATTCCTCCAGCAAAATCTCTCCGGGAGTGATCGGTGGGCTCATGGGCGTAACGTATGACGTTATACGGAAAGATCAACGCAAAAGCCTCGGCGTGAACCACTCAGTGATAGTCCATGATTCGGACCTCAGTCGGACCTTGATCCGTCCATCGGAAGACGATCCGCCACTGCTGATTGATCCGGATCGAGTGGCAGCCCGCCAGATCGCCCTTGAGCGCCTCAAGACGGTTTCCCGGAGGCACTGCCAAGTCCGACAACTGGCCCGCACGGTTCATCTGGATGAGTTTCCGCAGCGCCACCCGCGCGATGGCTTTGAAGCGCCGGTTCTTCTCCTGACGAAACAGCTGCTCGGTGTCGGCATCGGAAAAGGACTGGATCACGCTGTCCCCCCCTTCTCCAAAATCCGGAACAAGTCCTCGACCAGAGCCGTGACCTGATCGAGTTCCTCGCACTCGGCGAAAATCGCGAAGGTCACCGCTTGCCTTAGCTCCCGCAGCGAGTTCTCGCTGCGCTTCCAGTTCGGGAATTCCACAAATGCCTCGCGGATCTTCCTGCTGACACCCTCCGCGTTCTGGATCCCCGCCTCGTCGATCTTGCTGAAGACGAAATAGGTCAGGCCATCGAAACCCTTTCCCGCCTGTTCGCGTTTGCGGGCTTCGTTTCGCTCGACCTCGTCCAGCAGCTGGTTGAGCGCATCGGCCGTCCCGGTCTGACGGCTCTCGAACTGCTCCTGCACCGCCCTCGCCCGTTCGGCCATGGCCACCAGGAAGGGATCGTCGCTGTTCTCCTCGGCGAATTTCTCGATGCTCTTCACCAGGTTGATGACCTTGGTGGCATCGCCACCCTTCCGGTTCACGATGTATTCCACCGTGTCCTCGTTGATCTTCATCACCTCACCCGGCTCGCCGATGCCCGAGGTACCGATGTGCTTTTGCACCAGCTCGTTCGTCTTCTTCTGGAAGGCTCGGTCCACATACACCCGCTTGGTGTAGGCCTTGCGCACCACCTCGTAGATCTTGCTGATCCCGGTGTAGTCGTCGATGAACGGCCGCAGGAAGGCATCCGGTGAGATGATCTCGTAGAGCATCTCGATCTCCTTGTACTCCTTGAAGAACTCCTTGCGCCGCTCCTTGTCGCGGAAGTGCTCGATCAGGCCATCGACGTCCTTGTCGTTGAAATGGTGGACGATCAGCTTCAGCCAGCCCGGCACCTTGTCGGCCATCTTCGCGGCGAAGAGCGACTTGAGCAGACCGATGTCCTTGACGATCGCGTTGATCTCCGCGCTGTCGAAGGCCAGCGCCTTCTCCAGCTTGTCGAAGATGCCGACGAAATCGAGCACGAAGCCGTGCGGTTTCACCATCTCCTCCGCCTCGTTCTCATACGGGCGGTTCACCCGCGCGATCGCCTGCAGCAGCGTGTGGTCGCGCATCGGCTTGTCCAGATACATCGCGTAGAGCACCGGCGCGTCGTAACCGGTGAGCAGCTTCTCGGTGACGATCAGGATCTTGGGAAACTGCTCGCGCTTGGCGAAGCTCTTGCGGATCTGCCGCTCGGCCTTGGAGTCGAGGTGAAATTCCTTCAGCAGCTTCGAGTCGTTGTTGCTGCCGGTGTAAACGACCTCCGAGTATTCCGGCGGCAGGAACTCATCGAGCGCCTTCTTGTAGTGCGCGCAGGCCTCGCGGTCCACGCCCACCAGGAAGGCCTTGTAGCCCAGCGGCTCCACGTTCTCGCGGTAGTGCTTCGCCACGGACTTCGCCACGTCGCGGACGCGCTGCTTCCCTTTCAGGAAATTCTTCAGGTTCACCGCCCGCTCCAGGATCTTGTTCAGCTCCTCGATGTCCGCCACGCCCTCGGCCTCGGCCAGCGAGAGGAACTCTTGGTCCAGCGTCTCGTGCGGCACCAGCATCTCGTTCGGTGCGAGCTGGTAGTAGAGCGGCAGCGTCGTCTTGTCCTCGATGCTCTCGGCGATGGAATACTTGTGCAGGTAGCCCGCGTCGTCCTCGCCGCCGAAGGTCTTGAAGGTCCCCTTGCCGTAGGCCGTCTTGTCCACCGGCGTGCCGGTGAAGCCGATGAAGCTCGCGTTCGGCAGGCCGGCCATCAGATAGTTCCCCAGGTCGCCGCCGGTCGTCCGGTGCGCCTCGTCGATCAGCACGTAGATGTTGCTCCGCGGGTTGATGTCCGCCGGCATGTCGCGGAACTTGTGGATCATCGTCACGATGATGCCCCGGTAGTCGTTCTTGAGCAGCCGGTTGAGTGTGGAAATGCGGTCCGCGTGTTCCAGGTTGCCGATCCCCAGCGCCGCCAGGTTTTTCAGCATCTGGTCCTCCAGCTCGTTGCGGTCGATCATCAGGAGGATCGTCGGCTTGTCCGCCTGCGGTGCGCGGAACAGCAGCTCCGCCGTCTTGATCATCGTGAAGGTCTTGCCGCTGCCCTGCGTGTGCCACACCAGCCCGCGCTTCCGCGCCGGATCCAGCGCCCGCGCCACCACCTTCTCCACCCCGCCCGTCTGGTGCTGGCGCAGGATGTATTTGTTCAGCTCCTCGTCCTTTTCCGCGAAGACGATGTAGTCCTTCAGGAAGGCCAGCACCCGCGGGATCGCGCAAAACGTTTTGACCATCCTCTCCAGATTCCCAAGCAGTGGGGATTCAACCGCAGATTTCGCAGATTTGCGCAGATTGGATTTCTGATCCTCTTCATCTGCGTCCATCTGCGAAATCTGCGGTTCAAAATCTTCCTTCTTCCACGCGAAAATGTTCCGCCGCACCGTGTTCCAGGTCACCCCATAGGAAAACCCGATCGCATCCGTGGCGGTGAAAAGCTGCTGCGGCACCATCAACTCCGGCGTCTCGTCGTGGTAGCGGCGGATCTGGTCGATCCCCAGCGCGATGCCCTCGTCCTTCGTCGCGTTCTTGCACTCGATCACCAGCACGGGGATGCCGTTGATCAGGAACACCACGTCCTCGCGCGTCCCGAACTGCCCGTTGTGAAAGATCCACTCCTCAGTCACCTCATACACGTTGCGGCCCGGGTCGTCGTAGTCGATGAGGATCAGGTCGCGCTCCCGCTTCTCGTCGGGGTCGTAGAACTTGCCTCGGTTCCGTATGTGCTCCACGAACTCCCGGTTGCCGTAGATGTCCGCGTGCAGGTGCCGGAACTTCCCCAACAACGCCCCCTCCGCCTCCGCGTAGCGCGGATTGAACTCGCGAACCTTGGCGTCGAGTAAGTCGTCAAAAAACAGACTTCCTTTCCCAATCTCCAATTTCGAATCCCCAATGTCCCTTCTCTTCTCCGCCTCTTCCCGCAACACCAGCGTCCATCCCACCTCCTGCGCGTAGGCGAGGATGCGGGCTTGGACGGTTTTGTGTTCGGTGGGGGCGGGCATCCTTGCTATGAACTTGCCGCCAGCGCTTCGAGTTTCTGCAACCAATTGTCGAAGTGAGGGCAGTGGTCTCGAATCGTGGTGAGGCCGATCTTCTCTGCGATCAGTGGACCGTGTGCCGTTTTCTGGAAAACGTTCTTCGAGCCGAATTTCTGTAGGCACAGAGCTTCGATACGCGCAGATGGACTCGTCGCAGCTGAATCGTTGATCTCCTCCGGCGTTGCTACGTAGTCGCTCTTGCTCGCTCGAATGGCTTTCAAAGGCTGCACGAGTTCCGGCCTGCGCAAGACTTCGGCGATAACTTCAGGCACGGAAAAAAGCAGTGCCTCAAACTCGTGCATGATCACAAAGGGAGTGTATCGCGCATCGGAAATATCAGCCTGCATCGCGGAGGCCACCGCCTCCCCTTTGGCCCGAGCTGAATTTTCCGTGCGTCCTTCCCTGCCGGGAAACTCCTTGTGCAGTCCTTGGTAGTCCAACATCGTCGTCACCATGGAGGCGGTTGGATTGCGGAGGAGCATCTGGATCTGCTTCTTGAAACTTGCGTAAGTCACGGAGCCTCCCTTTTTCGGCTGCGCCCCTCCCGCGCGTGTCGTCACCCGGATCGGGGTCAATGCCAATCCCGACAAGTGCGGAGTTAGCACCTTGTCGACAAATGTCACCTCAGTCGGCCCCTCGACCAATAGATAGACTTGTTTCATCGTGGCCGTCCTCCCAGCAGATTCTTTTCCCAGAGTTCGCCGATGCTGTAGTCCTCCAGCCATGGCTCCAGCTCATCTGCTGACAATCGCCTGAAAACAGATTGTCCGTCCTCTCGCTCCGCCACCATCACATCCCCAAGGTCCATTTGGTTTACCAAGGTTACCGATTGCGTTGAAACGAACACTTGGACCGAAGCGGATGCCGCCTTAATCAGTTCGCCCAAGACGCCAATCGCCGCTGGATGAAGCCCGAGTTCCGGTTCGTCAATGATCATCAATCCAGGCAACTCGTTCGGCGGCAAACAGAGCAAGGTGACAAGCGCCATGAAGCGCAAAGTGCCATCCGAAATCTGATGGGGGCCCAACTCATAGCTGGATTCTTTTTCTCTCCAGCGCAGGTCGATCACATCCGGGTTCAGTCGATCAGGTTCCAGCGCAAAGTCCTCAAATGTAGGCGCTGCGAGTCGGATCGTATTGACGATCACATCATACGTTTCCGGGCGCTTTTCGCGCAGGTAGTACAGCATCGGGGCAAGGTTTCCACCGTGATCGAACAGGTATCGATTGTCGTTGATGTTCCATTTGCTCCGCAACGGCGATGTTGGCGAGGTGTCGTGAAACTGATAGACACGGGCACTCACCAGCAACCTCCGGACTTCCTTGACGGTGGCATCCTGAAGTCGCTTGGGATCGTTCAGTAAGGTCCGGTCTACACCTACTCCCAATGACGTCCGCTTGGGCCTCTGCATGCCTTCCTTGTGCCATGTCACGGCCTCTTCCGTGAAAATGAGGCTGTTGTCCGAATGGGTGAGGCTCAGCTCGTAGATATTGTGCCCCTGCGGCCTCTGGAAACTTAGTGACGCGGTGATCTGCTTCGTCACCTGTGAGCCGCGGTACAAAATCGAATTGGCATAGCCGGCCCGAGCGACATACTCCTTGAGCGAATTCGTCATGCTGAAATTCAGCATTTTGAAGAACGCGATCAGGTTGGATTTGCCCGCGCCATTGGCCCCGATCAGAACGTTCAATTGGGCGAACTCCAAGTCCTCCAGATGACGGATGGACTTGTAGCCGCTGAGCGACATCCGATGCAGCATGTTCATAAAATCAAGTTTGGGGTGGCGGATTGAGTTGGAGACAACTTGGGTCGACCAGGAGCGAAAGGCAAGTCACTCCCTCGCATCGTGAATTCGTTCACACGGGTCTTCGCGACCATCAGTTCATGAAGGAGGGTGCGGAAGAGGTCTTGGAACTGGTCGCGCTCCCGCTTCTCCTCCGGGTCGTAGAACTTGCCCCGGTTCCGCAGGTGCTCCACGAACTCACGGTTGCCGTAGATGTCCGCGTGCAGGTGCCGGAACTTCCCCAACAACGCCCCCTCCGCCTCCGCGTAGCGCGGGTTGAACTCGCGGACCTTGGCGTCGAGCAGGTCGTCGAAAAATAAGGAGGGCGGACACACCCCTGGCCCTCCGTAGCCGTTAGGCGAAGGGGGCTGTCCGCCGTTCTTCCCCCGCCGGCCTTCGGCGTCCTCCCGCGACACCAACGTCCACCCCACCTCCTGCGCGTAGGCGAGGATGCGGGCTTGGACGGTTTTATGTTCTCCGGGTGAGGGCATGACTAGTCGCTCGTTCTGCAAGCCTTGAAGTTCTGAGAAATGATCGCGACGGTTTCCGGGACCGACAGACACCAACGGTCTGCAATCAGCGAATACGTATCTTTTGTGGCATTAATGGGCACCTTCGTAAGAAATGGCCCATCCGATTCAACCAATACTCGATCCCGTGGAATGGTTTCGAGGAGAGCGGACTGCCTTCCCATCAACATCCTTCGGTTAAAGGAAAAAAAGTGGCCCGCATCAATTGCGGCAGTCGCGACAGATTGACTTCCTGTGAAATAGTGGAAACAAATCGATCCGACCCCAGCATCGGCCAACATTTGAAGAAGAGTCGGCGCAGCATCCCGGCTGTGAACCGTGACGAACTTTCGTCCCTTCACCGACTGTAGGATTCGATCAAGAACCTCAACTTGCCTCGATTTTGTCGATCGGCCCTCGCGAGAGAAATCCAACCCAATTTCGCCAATGAATTCGCATGCGGTCGATAGCGAGGCGAAATCGCCCAACTCACGCTCACCTTCCGCAATTCGGAGCGGGTGCAGACCCAATGCAGCGTGCACGTTGTCAAAAGCGGCGAGATGAGGAAGTCCTAGGCGGTAGTGACTTGGTAGCATCGTCACAGCAATGCATTGCATTTGAGCACGCTCCATCTTCTTCGCCATCCCAAGGGGGTCGTCGAATAGATCTACGTGGCAGTGGGTATCGATCATGCTTATTGGAAACTCAGATTAGCTCGATGGCCTTTAGCCACGTGCTTAGCTCTGCTCTCAGGCGGACAATCAGATCGACATAGTCAGCCTTCTTGTGGCGGTCTAGGCGCCCATTCGATCTCAGCTTCTGCCAAATTGTGTCGCGATCCAAATCCGTCTGAATAAAGTCGATAACAGTTTGAAGATCGCCATTGGGCTTAAGGAGATCAGATTTGCCCCACCTACTCCGAACCGATACGGCGCATCCGTAGTGCTCATCGTCAAACCCAGCCTGCTTCACTGCTGCTTGCCGAAAAATGCACGGGACACAATGACCACATGCCCTTGCTCTGGTGTCATGCCAATTCCCTCGTCGCTTTCTCTTACCACACGATACCGATTGCTGGTAAACACTCCGCAACAAAGACTGATTTCTACAGCTCGCCAGCACTTCACCCTTCGTCATGAACTGATAAGGATTCTCGACCCGGTAGGAATACCCAAGCTCTCTAAGAACATGGTTAAATAAATGAATAAAGTGAGGATGCACGGTGCGAGTGCTGAGTGAGCCACTGCGAGCGGAGGAAAGGGGAAAGTTGAGTGCGATCGCGCCATTCTCAGGAATCAGGATACGGGTGCCTTCGCCGACAAACGACGCAGCAAGAACCCCGTTTCCTAGAAACGTTAGAGATCTGCTCCTGAAATTATTGTCCCCACCTTTAGCAAGCAGGCCCGCACGGGAAACAAAGCGTATTACCCTGCCAGGGTATGCCGCATGCAAACTTGGAATAACGCGCTTTTGATCTGCATTTGCAGGCTCTGCATGGTGGTCGTATGTCGATGCCAGAACCAGCGACTCCTTGGGGTTCTCTTCGAGCCAATCCACAACACCCGTGAGCGAATCCAACCCACCAGAAAAGAGCGATACCGCAGATCCTGTAACGGATCGTTTCGAGCGATAGCTTCTTCTCAACTTTTTAAACGCAGAACCGAAAATCGGAATTCTCTGCTCCACGAAGGCAAGCCGCCAAATATCACCGGTGAGGAACTCGAGCATTGTTTCGATGTCGTCCTTACAAGTTTCCCATCGAACCGGATCACTGACAGGAATTTCGATAGCAATTTCGCGGGTCCAACGATCACCGACTCCAGCATCTCGTTTGACCAACTTGTCGCAGCCATAGACAATGGTACAGAAATAGGCCAACTCTCCCGCAGCTAGGTCGAATGCTCCTCGTGTCCTTGCGTAGTCCTCAATATCAAATCCTATTTTGACTGGATCACTCCCGACCTGATTCAGGTAGACGCCTGCACCAGAGTGGAAGGGCTTTTCAACTTTGGTAGTGACAAGTATCTCATTCATCGCCGATCAGGATGTCTAAAACTTCTTGGTTGATTTCGTCAGCAATTGCGACCGCCTCTGAACTACCCCAGTCTATGGAAGCAAGGTCGCGCTCTTGGGAAAGTTCTTCGTTTACAAGTGTGCGAATCAGCTCGCGAGCCTCCTGAAAGAACCGGTCACATTCTTCTTGTGGTATCTTCCCGCGGACAAACCCACCCTCCTTCTTCTCAAAATTCATCGCCAAGACGTTGGAAAAATAGATCTGAAGATACTCTTCCAGGTTTTCCGCTCGTGCGGTTAATAGCTCATCGAATTCCTCTAAAGTCTCAGCGCCCTCACTTAGCTCGTCCAGAGTCCTCGCCATGGCTTCAGTTAGCGCTGAGTCATCAAGAAGTCCGCCGTTCTCACAGAGCCTGTCCAAGATCGCATCCAAGACCTCTTCGAGAGGTCTTCCCGCAAGATCGCCAAGCCCTAGCCGCTCAGTTGCGTGACTGAGGCCGGAACCCGCGGCGCTTGATAAGAAGTGGCCTAGTCGGGCGCCAGAAGCGGCCGCTCGGGTTCTCGCAGTCGCACCGCCGCCCCCGCCACGGCCACCAAGTGCTCTTCCATCGGAGGAAATCGCCCCGCTCACCGAGCCGGCCCGACCCGTCGTTCCAGTATTAATGAACCTCTTATAGGCTCCTGCGAAGGCACTTACTGCCGAGGTGACCTTCTCTTTGGTAGGAAAGCCATCAGAGATGGCATCGCCGACCTGATCATTAACGCCTGGCCACTTAGGGCTACCGTATGATTTCGATGTTCCCATGAAAATGATCTAGTTCGTCTTTTTCTTTGACTTCAGCGCTCGCCCAATTCTTGTCTCCGTCGCCGCCAGGTTCGTAATTACCTCGTTTAAAATCTTCTCCGATCCCGATGCCGAGGGCGGCTTCGCCCCCCGCAGTAAAATGCCAAGGCCGGGATTGAGTTGGTTTGCCCCAATCTTCAGCGCACTCGATTTAAAGGCATTCGCGGCCTGCTCAAAACCAGCGACAGCAAGACCTAGTAGCGACTCCAATGGAGTCTGATTGGAAGGATCTTGCATGGCCTTCTTTGAAACCATCGAGAGCACTCCTGTCTGCTCGTCTTCTGTGAGCGCTCCGAAGAAATCCGCCCTATTCTGCGGTTTTACGGAGGCGGAGAGCATCGAATCCACACATTGACGCATTGCATGGCTGAGCAGCCTAACCCCTGACAAGGTGTCGGAAACTGAGCTCCTAGAGACCCAAAAGTAGTCCCGCAGATCAACTCCTGCCAGAATTGGCTCCAACTTTAACCACTTCCAAAGGCGTGGTGTGCGCCAGTTCTTAAGTTTCTCATCCAATTGTTCTATTGACTCGGCATCCTCAAGCTCGCCGAGCAAGTCCACAGTCCCATCGTCACTAAGTCGATGGAGCGAGTAGAGTTCCTCGAATCGATCGGAACTCACGTATTCAAGAACCATCAATTTGATGAGAATGTGGTCTTTGATATGGGTAAGCTGAGCTACGCTTCCCAGCTTCTTCCTCAGCCAGTAGGAGTTCAGGAACCTTTTGATTTGTCTCGGGTTTCCCTTGAGCCCATCGGTGATTGCATCTGAGCTTGACTCGACCAATCGAACGCATTCGGTGAGCTCCTCCTTCGTTCCGCCGTCTGGAACCGATTCAAGAGTCGCGTCGAGGGGGAAGGCTTTGTATCTCTCTCGGGATAGAAACTCAGAATACTCGCTCAAGAGTTTGTCGAAGCGGCCAGCTTCAAGGTGCTTCTTGAGGAACAAAAGACTCATGTATGATCGAACCTCGTGTGGAGCCAGCTTCGGGAGAGTGTAGGGAACCTGAATGAGCTTTTCTAGGTAATCCGTAACCAATGCTTCCTGATCGGGCGAAACCTCACGTTCTCCTGAGAACAGATTTGAGTATCGAATTCGGATTGCGTTCTCAACAATTCGCCGGTCTGCCGCCACGACGAAAGCCGTGCTTTCAACGTTCAGGAAAAGTTTGACGGCCTCGAGGTTTTCGATCACCCGCTCTGGCGAACAGCGGTCTAAATCATCGATGAGAATTACAAATGCCTTCAGCTTGGTCTTCTCGATCAGAGACTGAAAATCCTTTCTGAAGGACCTCACATTGTGCACTGTCTCCTCAACATCTTTCAAGTAGTCCTCAGGATTGATTTCGCTTGGTTCGGTCTCTGCTTCCTTTTCCGGCTTCTCGACTTCTTTCGGTCCAAGTGGGTTTTCTAATCCTGCAAGAAAGAGTGGATTGGCTGTAAGGTAGGCCAGACCTGCAGACGTGGCTGACTTAAGAACTTTCATCCAGCGGACACGCCTAATGAGTGACCCGATTTCATCTTTGATTACCTCACCCCATTCTCGCTGGTCACGAAGTTCCGTTAGAAGAGATGTTAGTATTGCCGACTTCGCATCTTCGTAGCCTTCGAAGACCCAGCTGTTGAAGTAAATCACTGCGAAGTCTGGATGTTCCGCGAAATTGCGCTGGAGAATCTTGAGGATGCTGGATTTTCCGCCTCCCCAGTCTCCGAAGAGGCCGATGGTTACAGGCAGCATTTCGGGATCAGTGACAATCTCCCCAATCAGATTCGCATGGAGCGAAAACCCAAGGAGATCTTCGTCAGTTTCGTTATCTGCCCACATAGTAATTCATATTCTGAGTATTTGATTGAGATATTCTACACTCGGGCTTTCGCGGTCATCAGCTCGTGAAGTAGGGTGCGGAAGACGTCGTGGAGCTGCTGGCGTTTTTCCTCGTGCAGACTTTTCTTGCGATCGAGGTTTTGAATCGCAGAAGCGATCACTTCCTGGGTTCCCATGTCTGGAAGCGGGATTTTGAACGCAGCCACCTCGTGCCCCATCAAGGTGCATGTTCCGTGCCCCGAGCGTCCAACTTTCTTGAACAGGTTATCTCGGAAGGTCTCCAAGGCGTAGAGCAGGAAATCGGACCGGAGCTTTGATCCGGGAACGATGGCCTTCATGTCCTGGTTGATTGCCATTGGGACTTCAGCGAGCGCAACAGGAACGGTCTTTGCCAAGATCATCCCGCGAACGACGACGAAGACCGAACCAGCCGGAGCGAGTTTGCTGCCACTATCGAGCGCTTCCTGGGAGATGTGGTCTTCAACATCATTCAGTCGTGGGCGCTTCATGTCCTTCGGCGAGACCCAAGGAATGGTGCCCTGCCAATATTCCGGATTCTTCTTGGAGGGGGTCCCACCACTTTGGAAGCGGCAGACATCCGAAAGGCGCACCACCTCCCAGCTCACCGGGACCGGGCCGATTTCGGAATCCTTCTGCTTTTCGCCGCGGGTGCCTTCGGTGAAGAGCTTGTGCATGAGGGCCTTTTTCAGCTCGGTGGTGGTCTGGATGATCCGCTCCTGCGCTTCGATGGCCCGCTGCACGGTCGAGAGGATGTGGGCGATGCGCTTTTGCTCGGGGAGTGGGGGGAGAGGGAGAAGCAGGTCGCTCAGCACCGTCCCATTTACGCCCTTCTTCAAATTGGAATGCTTGTTCGCATCAACCTGCTGCCAGTAGCCACGCGACTTGAAGAAGTGGCTCAGGAAACATGGATCCAATTCGTCACCGGCCCGGACGCGGATGAGGTAGGATGCAAAGACAGCTTCTGGCGGATCTTTGATCAGGTAGCTCTTGCCGGTTGTCGCACCAATCCGAGCGAATACGATGTCACCGGATTTCAAGCGGCAGGATTCAAGCTTCTTGGCTGGGCCGCTGCAAAATGGCACGCTCGACCAGTTTACCCCGCTATCGGTGATGTCCGTAATCCGAAGAAACCTAGTCTTGCCTGATTTCGCCGCTTTAGCGGTGAGTCCATATTGTGGCTTCTCTGCGACATCCTTCAGGCGAACGAGCTTCCAATCAGCGCCGATGGTGCCGATTTCCGTTTTCCGAAGCTCATGTTTGGGGACAGGAATGTCCCCCCTCCTTAGGGTGGCCGTCATACGCCGAGCTGCTTGAGGATTTTCCGCAGGGCCTTGTCGGTTTCCCGGGCCTCGGCTTCGAGGGCATCCAGCTCGGCGACGATTTCCGCGAGGGGGCGGTATTCCTCGGCGTCGCTGGTGTGGATGTAGCGGCTGGGCGAGAGGTTGTAGTCGTTCTTCACCAGCTCGGCGCGATCGACGATGCGGCTGAGCTTTTCCTCCTCCTTCCAGCCGATAAGCACTTCGCTGAGGCGGTCGATGCCGGTCTGCGGGATGAAGTTCTTGGGATCGCCCTTCTCAAAGACCTGGCTGGCATTGACGAGGAAGACCTTGCCCTGGCGGGCCTTGGGCTTGGCCTTGTTCAGGAACAGGACGATGCCGGGGGCGGTGGTGTTGTAGAAGAGGTTTTCCGGCAGGTAGAGGACGCTCTCGACGAGGTCCTGATCGACGAACCACTGGCGGACGGTCTTTTCCTTGTTGGTCCCGGCATTGCCGGAGCCGCGGGAGGCGGCGCCGGTATCGAGCACCACGGCAGCGCGGCCATCGGCCTTCAGGCTGGCGTGCATGTGCTGGACCCAGCCCCAGTCGGCGGAGGATTTCCCGGGGAAACCGGCGCCGGAGGGGAAGCGGTCGAGTTCATCGGCATCGTAGTCCGTCTCGGTGAACCAGTCCTGGTTCCACATGGGATTGGCGACGACGCGGTCGAAGGTGCGGAGCTTGCCGCGCCGGTCGCGGAACTTGGGGTTCTTGAAGGTGTCGCCGATCTCGATCTGACCCTCCATGTCGTGGATGATCATGTTCATGTTCGCCATGGCCCAGGTCTCGGCGACGTATTCCTGACCGTAGAGCTTGAGCGGGGCGAAGGTGCGGGCCTTGCCCTTCATCTTCGCCTCCATGGCGATCTCGCACTTGATGAGCAGGCCGCCGGAGCCGCAGGTGGGATCGTAGATCTCCATGCCCGGCTCGGGATCGAGCACGCGGGCCATGATTTCTCCGACCTCGCCGGGGGTGTAGAACTCGCCGGCGCTCTGGCCGCCGCCCTCGGCGAACTTGCGAATGAGGTACTCGTAGCTCTTGCCGATGATGTCCGCCTCCACGTCCGCCAGCCCGAGGCGCTTGGTGCTGATGGCCTCGATGAGGTTCGAGAGCCGGTCGTCATCGAGGTCGCGCTGGCCGTGGGTGGTGGCATTGAAATCGACGCGGTCGATGATGCCCTCCAGCAGCGGGTTCTGCTTCGCGATGGCCCGCAGGTGGGTGGTGACGCCCTCGCCGATCTTGTCGGCGAGCTTGCGGATCACGGACCAGACCGGCTGCTCGGGATCCTCCGGGACCAGCGGCAGGTAGAAGCGGACGAGCTTGTGGTCCGCCTTGGCGAGCTGGAACGCTTTCTTCCGCGAGCCGACCTTTTCGGCGATGCGGTCGATCTCGTCGTCGAAGACGTCGCAGAGGCGCTTGGTGAAGATGAGGGGCAGGATGTAGTCCTTGTACTTCGGCGCGTCCTTCGCCCCGCGGATGGAGCAGGCGGCGTCCCAGATCCAGGATTCGAGGGACTTGTCTTTGGGGGCTTTGGAAGCCGCTTTCTTGGCGGCGCGTTTGCGAGCTGGCACGGGTGGAAATTAGAGATTTCACCCATGCCATGACAAGATGAAGCATCGCGGCTCTCCGTCGCCGCCCGAGAATTCCGAATCCGCGGCGCGAACCCCTCCCCTGCCAGGTGAATCATCGATCAGCGCGGCAGACGCCAAATTCATCCGCCAAATTACCGATTTGCGCGCCAGATCGCTGATTTTTCCGCCAGATTACTGATTTGCGCGGGAAATTTGAAATTCGATGAGTCGAATTTCAAATTCGGCGGCCAAATCGTTAATTCGTTAGGTCGAGTTTCAAATTCGCGGCGCAAATCACTGATTTGCGCGGCAAATTCGTAATCTGGCGAGTTTTGACAGTGCCTCAGCCAGCGCATCTCGTTGGCTTCCATTACGTTATACAGTTTGCCACCCACAAACCGGTGCGAGCATAAAATTTTATCTCCGCCCGGGTGATTCGCTGGCCGCTCTCCCTTACAGACCTGTCTGGACGATCAAGGCGCTCCAGGGAAGAGCCCGGCGGCCTTCGATGGCGGGATTGGTCGCGGGCGGAGGAAAACTGGAACCCTGCTGGGTGGACCAGTTCGGGCCTTCCATTCCTGGCCGGCCTTTCCTCTGCCGGCTGTCGAATCCGGCACCGCCAGGAATGGCACGGAAGTGAAGCGATTTTCGCTGGTTTTCCATGCCCCCGGAAGGCACTGGTCATAAGACGGTGGCGTGAGGAAAGCGGTCCATCGTCAACCAAGCCCCGGAAGGGCCGGCGGAAGCCAGCGGAAACCGTCGCCCCCCCCTTTCCGATGTCCCTGCCGGGGGTGAATTTCCTTGGGCCGCTGGTTCGTCTTGGGTGAGTCGGGCGGGGAGGGACTCGAAGTAAGACCTCAGAAGGGGTGGAGTTCTGGGGGCCTGCCCGGCGGTCGATGCCCGCCGCCCCCACCGGCGGTCGTCGCCACCGGCTCATTTCCCGAGTCCCTCCGGGATGGAAGAAGCCTGATCGGAGCTTCATCCCGTGCCATTGCACCGTCATCGATTTCCTGACCTAACCCACATGATGCGCTTGGGCTTCGAGGCGCTTCATCTTCCGGCTGGTGACAAGACGGCGCATGTCTTCAAGCAGCACATACACACAGGGCACGAGGAACAAGGTGATGACCGTGGCGAACAGGATTCCGAAGCCGAGCGATACCGCCATGGGGATGAGGAAACGGGCCTGGACGTCGGTCTCCATGAGCATGGGCATCAGGCCGACGAAGGTGGTCAGCGAGGTGAGCAGGATGGCCCGGAAACGCCGGCCGCCGGCCTGGCGGGCGGCCTCGACGACCGACCCGGCCTCGTCGCGGTGGCGGTTGACGAAGTCGACCAGTACCAGCGAGTCATTCACCACCACGCCGGCCAGGGCGACCAGGCCGCACATGGACATGATCGAAAGGTTCATGCCGAGCAACAGGTGGCCGCCGATCGCGCCGATCAGGCCGAAGGGAATCACCGTCATGATGATGATCGGCTGCCAATAGGACTTCAGCGGAATGGCGATCAACACATACATCATGATGAGGGCTCCGAGGAAACCGATGCCGATCTCACGCACGCTGTCGGCCTGGTCCTTTTGCTCGCCCTCGAACTCGTAGCGCACGCCGGGGAACTTTTGCGCCAGCTGGTCGAGCGTGTCCGGCACGAAGGTCCGCATCACCTCGTTGGCATTGGTGCCGCCTTCGACGTCCGCCGTGACCTTGATCGAGCGTTGACGGTCGGTGCGGCTGATCACCGCGGGGCCGCGGCCGAACTCGTATTCGACGACCTGCGTGAGCGGCACCTCGTCGCCATTCTGGGTGCGGATGCGCATGTTCTCCAGCGAAGCGAGTTGACGTCGATCCGACTGCGGATAGCGGATCATGACCTTCACCTCATCCCGGCCACGTTGCAGGCGCTGGGCTTCATTTCCATAAAAAGCATCCCGCACCTGGCTGGCCACCTCCGCCAGCCGGAGTCCGAGCGCCTTGCCCTGGGGCGTCAGCCGGACCAGCCGCAGCTCGTCTTTTCCGGCCCGGTTCGAGTCGGCGATGTCGATCACGCCCCCATATTCCCCGAGCTGGCTCTTCACCCAGGCGGTCGCCTCGCGCAGACGCTCGAGATCGGGACCCATGAGGTTGAAATCGAAGGCATTCCCGCCGCCGGCGGTCTCGGCCTTGAAGCTGATCTCCTCGAGACCCGGCAGGTCGCCGGCTTCCTTGCGCCAGGCATCGATGAACTCGCGGCCGGTCACCGAGCGGCCCGAGGCCGGGGTCAGCTCCAGGGTCACCTCGCCGAGGTGGGTGGCCTTCGGTGGACCGTTGGGATTGAAGCCGGTCTGGAAGGGCTGGGTGCCCGACGAGGCGAGCAGGTGCCGGATCACCGGTTCGCCGTCGTTGTTCTTGAGTTCGTGGCCGACCTTCATGGCGGCCTTTTCCAGCCGGCTGGCGATGTCCTGAGTGGAGGCGAAAGGAGCGCCCTGCGGCAGCTCGAACTTGGCCGAAAGGATGTCGCCCTCCACATCGGGGAAGAACTTGAACTTCACGTGACCGCCGGCGACGAAGCCGATCGAGCCGACCAGCAGCCCGATGAAGGCCGCCGCGGTGACGATCCGCCAGCGCAGGCAGAAATGGAGCGCCGGCGTGTAGACCCTTGCCACGAAGACCTCCAGCCCGTCGGCAATGAAGCGCTGGAGCCGGAAGATCGGGTTTTTCGGCCGCTCCTTCTGGTGCGGGGCCAGCAGCGCAAGGTGGGCGGGCAGCACGAACTTCGACTGCAACAGCGAAAACCCGAGCGTCGGGATGACCACGAGCGGAATGTTGGGCCAGATTTTCCCGGAAACGCCGCTCAAGCCGAGCATCGGCGTGAAGGCCGCCATGGTGGTGAGGACCCCGAACACGACCACCGTGCCGACCTCGTGCGTACCCAAGTACGACGCTTCCCGTGGATGCTCGCCCTTCTGGATGCGCGAGTAGACGTTTTCCCCGGTCACGATGGCGTCATCGACCACGATCCCCAGCACCAAGATGAAGGAGAACAGGGATATCATGTTGATGGAAATCCCGAGCATCGGCATCAGCCAGATGCCGCCGGCGAAGGAGATCGGGATCCCGAGCGCGACCAGTAAGGCCAGCGACGGGCGCAGGAACAGGGCCAGCACCAGCAGCACCAGGAAGAGGCCCCAGGTGGCGTTGCGCTTGAGCAGGTCCAGGCGGCCCTGCAGGTAGGAGCTCTGGTCGTTCCAGATCGAAACGTTGACCCCTTCCGGCACGCGGGCCTCGGAGTGCGTCACATAGTCTTTCACCAGCTGAGCGAGGGCCAGCGTGTCCTCGTTGCCGACGCGGAACACGTTCACCAGCACCGCCGGCTTGCCATCGAAGTTGGCGGACAAATCGACGTCCTCAAAGCCATCGTGGACCTCCGCGATTTCCTCCAGCAGCACCTCCGAGCCATCCGGCCGCGTGGCCACCGGGATGGTCCGGAATTCGTTCGCCGTGTAGCGTTTCCCCAAGGCGCGGACGATCAGCTCGCCGCCCTCGGTACGGATCGAGCCGCCGGGCAGGTCGATCGAGGTCCGCCGGACCGCCGCCGCCACCTGCTCGTGGGTCAGGCCCAGCTCGCGCAGCCGCTCCTCGGACACTTCGATGGAAAGCTCGTAGTCCCGGGTGCCGGCGATCGACACCTGCGAGATCGACGGTTTCCCGCGCAGGAAATTCGCCACCACGTCCATCACCGACTTCGGTCCCGGTCCCTCGTAGGTCAGCAGGTCGTCGCGGATGTTTTCGGCCAGCCGCGTGAGCGTCATCTCATCGACCGCGCGGTCGGTGGTGATGGCCAGGCTCATCACCGGGTTCTTGATCAGGATCTCCTCCAGCACCGGCTTCTCGGCCTGCTCGGGAAAGTTGTCGATGGCATCGACGCGGGTTTTCACGTCGTCCATCACGTTGCGGACGTCGTAGCCGGTCTCCACCTCCACGGTGACCACGCCGATGTTCTGGGTGGCGGTGGAGCGCAGCTTCTTGATCCCGGTCAGGTCGGCGACCGCCTCCTCGACCGGCACGCACACGCCGCGCTCGACCTCCTCGGGCGTCGCATTCGGATAGGGGATCTGGACCGCGATGGCATCGATGGAGGTCTCGGGAAAGATCTCCTTCTTGAGCTTGAACCAGGTCGAGAACCCGGCGAGCACCACCGCGAGCATCAGGAAATTGCCCGCGACGTGGTTCTCGCTGAACCATTTGATGGCGTTCTTCATTTCCCGTCCTCCTGCTCGGCCTCGCGGACCTCCATGCCCTCGACCGGTGTGCCCATGCGGGTCAGCAGCAGCCGGTCGTCCGGCTCGAAGGGCGCGCGCACGACCACCGTCTCGCGGGTCGTCCAGACCTCCTCGACCTCGACCTTCGCCAGCCGCCCGTCGCGCACCACCCATACCTCGTTGAGGCCGCGGATCGTGGAACGCGGGATCTCAACCACGTTCGAGATCGTCTTTCCGGGCAGCTCGGCTTCCACGAACAGCCCGACCGGCGGAAAGCCGTCGTCGCCCGCCTGCACCTTGGCGATGACGTGGCCGGTCAAGGTGGTGCGCTCGACCTCGCCGGACACCCGGGCCAGCTTCGCCGGCCACGATTTCGTCTCCCCGCCCAGCGTGGCGGTGATCTGGAATTCGGTCTCCGCGTCCTTGGCGATGAAGCCGAAATCCCGCAGGGGAAACGGCAGGTCCACCTCGAGGTCGGAGTCGGAATAAAGATCAGCCACCACCGTGCCCGGCGCGAGGATCGCCCCCACTTCCGCCGAGGCCATGCGGACGCGGCCCGCGAACGGAGCCCGGATTTCCGCCCGCTCGACGTCGCGGGTCGACCGCTCGACCTCCTCGCTGGCGGAGGCCACGCGCTCCTCGGCGCTGGCGATCTGGGGCTTGCGCAGGGTCAGCCCGGAAGGCTCGCCGCGACCCAGCTTGGCCCAATCGCGCCGCGCCTGCTCGCCCTTGGCTTTTTCCACCTCCAGCGCCAGCTTCGCCTCCGCCAGCGCCGATTCGGCGGTGGCCAGGCGGGCCTTCAGGTCGGAAACTTCGATCCGCACCAGCACCTCGTTCTCCCCCCCCCGGCCGCTGGCCACGAGCTGGTCGGAGATCCATTCGACCCGCCCGCCGACCTGCGCGGCCAGCTTCACCTGGCGCCGGCTTTCCACCACCCCTTCGCTGTCGAGCATCGGCGTCACCTCGCCGACCTCGATCGGCTCGGACCGGACCGCCGGGACCGGCTTTTCGGTTTCCACCGTGTCGGCCTTTTCGCGGTTCAGGAACATGATCACGCCGAACACAAAGGCCGCGAGGATGATGAGCAGCGCCAGCAGGAAGGAGAACACCGCGCGGATCGCCGAGCGGCGGTGCACTTCCTCTTCGGCATGCGTGGTTTCGTAAGGGTTGTCCATGGGATCAAAGTCGGTAATCGCCGCCGAGCGCGAGGTGCAGGGAAACCCGGTTGTCGAGGCGCAGCCGGCGCAGCGTCAGCCGCTGGGAGGCCAGCTCGATGCGGCGGGACTGGGCCTGCAGCAGCGTCAACACGTCACCCGCGCCGCCGGCGAAGTCCTCCAGGGCGGAGTCGGCACCGTCCACGGCCAGCTCCAGCGCGTCGGCCACGGATTTCTCGCGCTCGGCCAGGAAGCGGTCGGCGGCGAGCGCGGTTTCGACCTCGCCGAAGCCGTTCAGCACGGTCTGCTGGAGGTTCGCCAGCGCCTCCCTTTCCTCGGCGCTGCGGATTTCCTCCTGAGACTTGAGCTGGCCGCCACTCAGGATCGGCTGGACGATGCGGCCGCCGATCGACCACACGCCGAAGTCGCTGTCGAGGATGTCGCGCAGCTGGTTGGTGGTGCTGCCGGCGGAGGCGGTCAGCGGAAAGCTCGGGTAGTAGGCGAGCTTGGCCTCGGTCAGGCGCTTGCCGGCCGCGGCCAGCCGCCGCTCCGCCGCCACGATGTCCGGCCGGCGCAGCAGCAGCTCGGAAGGCAAACCGGCAGGAGGAAACGGAGGTACGTCTGGCAATCTCGCCGCGCCGGTGATCGCGGCGGACGGATAGCGGCCCAGAAGGATCTCCAACTGACGCTTGGCCTGGTCGGCCTCGCCGCGGCGCTGGGAAAGGTTGGCCTCGGCGGTCGCCACATCGGTCTGGGCCAGCCGCACCTGCGAACCACTCGCCCCGGCCTCCGCGGCCGCCGTTTCGAAGCGACCGAAGATCAGCTCGGAGTTGTCCTTGCGGACCTTCACCGCCTCCTCCGCCAAGGCGATCTGCTCGTTGGCCTCGGCCAAGGCCAGCCAGGCGCGGGTCACCTGCGCCGCCAGCGACGCCCGCGCCGCGCGATAGGTCTGGCCCTGCGCCTGCAGGTCGGCCAGCGCCGCCTGCTCGCCGGCGCGCACCTTGCCCCACAGGTCGATCTCCCAGCTCAGGTTGAGCGAGGCCCCGTAGCTTTCGGAAATCGATGACAACACGCCGGTGCCACCTCCGATTGGCAGACCGATGAAATTCTGCTTCTGCCGGTTGGCTTGAAACGCTCCATTCAATTGAGGCCTGGCCGCCGCACCGGCACCCTTGGCGGCCGCCGCCGCCCTCTGGACCCGGGCCGCCGCGGCCCGCAGATCTGGGTTGGCTTCATAGGCCTCTTTCACCAGACGTTTCAAACTTCCGTTTCCGACGCGATCGACCCAGTGATCGTCGATTCCTGCCTGAGCCTGCTTCGTGGCCGACCAGGAGCCGGGAACCGACCCCGCCTCCTCCATTCGGCTGCCTGGAGGAACCAGCGAACAACTGGCTATCCCCAGGATGACAAGGCCGCCGAACAAGGGTTTCAAATGGACGCCCATGAAATCAAAAGAGGAACTCACCCTGAGGAACTTCTTCGTTTTCCCCCGCTTTCTCCGAACCAGGATCGGTTGGATTTCCCGAGGCCTGCCGAAGCCCGGCGGCGGCGAAGCGCACGAAGCGGGAGAGCGTGAGCTCCATCGAGGGATCTCCGGCGCGCCCCTGAGTCATCCGCTGAAGGATCTCGGCGTTGGACATGGCATGGATCATCCCTCCGGCCATGAAGTGACAACGCCAGATCAGATCCTCTTCCGTCACCCCAGGCAGGGCTCTTTCGAAAGCCTGTTTGAATCGATTCATCACCATCTGGAATTGGATTTCCGAGGCGACGGGGAGCTTGGCCTGATCGCCGAGCAAACGACCGATGAGGCGCAGGCACAGCCGCTCCGACAACTCGCTGCGCCGCAATTGGGTGACGAAGGGCCGCACGAAGGCGTCCAACAGCTCCTCAAGGGCAACCACCTTCCCCGGAGCCGCCTTTTCGCACCGCTCAAGCCGCGCCAGGCGCTCTTCATTGATCGGCGTGAGATATCGCTCGATCACCTTCTCCACCAGTCCTTCGCGACTTCCGAAGTGGTAGTTCACCGCGGCCACATTGGCGCCGGCTTTCTCCGTGACTTCCCGGACCGCCACCTTGTCGAATCCGTGGAGAGCAAAAAGCTCCTGCGCCGCTTCCAACAAGCGTTGGCGGGTGGCGATGCCACTTTCCACCTTGGTCATCGATGCCTTCACGGCGCCCAAGCTGTCCACTCCCTTGGGATTGTCAAACATGTGATTGAATATTTGTTTCAACGCCCCGACTCGAACCCCACCCTGACGCCCAAGGTCTGATTCAAAGGGTGGTCTCCAACGCTCGATTTTCGTCCTGATAGGGCTGCAGGCGACCCGGGACAGGCTCCTTTCATCCCGGTTTTTGGTGGAGGAAACGCTGCGAAAGGGCGGTATCCTTGCTCGCGTTTGATACCTCGTCCATGAAGTCGCCCCTTCCTCTCCTTGCCTCGGTTGCCGTTGCCGGCACTGCCGCCTTTTTTGTCGGAAGAGCCACCGCTCCCTCCGCCGCGCCGGACGATGTCGATGCGCATCCCGGCCAAGCCGCCGAGGGCTCCGCGAATGCGGGCCGCTTCGCCGACGGCTCGGGCGGGCTCGCGGACTCCGCCCGCTTGTCGGAGCGGCAAGAGAGCGACGATGGAAGCGTGAGCTGGGACGTGCTGACGGAAGAGATGGAGCGCATCATCAAGACCGGCGATCCGCTGGCGAAGGTGCAGGCCTGGCTGGACTTCGTGAACACGCTCGACCGCGACCAGTTCGCGGCCGTGGTGGCCAGCTTCCGGGAAAAGGGTTTCCCGCGGGAGAATCTGGCGGAATACGAGATGTTGATGACGGCCTGGGCCAAGATCGATCCGCTGGGCGCGCTCGACTACGCCACGGAAAACATCGATCACCCCTTCGCCCGCGACACGATCCTCGCCACCTGGGCGGCCAGCGATCCGCAGGGCGCGATCGCCTGGGCCCGCACCAACCATGAAGGCGACGGCGCCAACCCGCTGATGGTGGGCGTGATCCGCGGTCTCGCCGCCAGCGATCCGACGCTCGCCAGCCAGCTGATGACGGAAATGCCCTACTCCCGCGAACGGGGCGAAGCCTTGGCGGCCGTGTTGCCGCAGATGCTGGAGCAGGGCGCGGATGTGGCCAAGAGCTGGATCAGCTCGCTGGAGGACGAACGCTTGCGCGACGGCGCCGTCCGCCGCCTGGCCGACCAGCTGATGCGCACCGACCCGGCCGATGCCGCCCACTGGCTGGCCGCGAATCCCGGTCAGGAATCCGGACGTGGCATCGACGACGCGGTGACCGCCTGGGCGGATCAGGACAAGGAGGGCGCGCTGGCTTTTTACGAAAGCCTCCCGTCCGGCGACATGCGCAGCAACGCCTTGCGCGGCCTGACCAACCAGATGGCGACCGAAAACCCGCGCGAGGCCGCCCAGTTCCTCGACCGGAATTCGGCTGACGCCGACGACCGCGTTTACCAGCAATTCGTCTGGCACGCCTTCCGCGGCGACCCGGAAGTGGCGGTCAACTACATCGGCCACATCCAGGACGGCCGCCAGCAGAGCCGGATGTATCGCCGCATGCTCGATGGCTGGATGCAGCGCGATTTCAACTCGGCGACCGCGTGGATGACCTCGAACGACCTGCCGCCGAACGTCGTGGATCACATGAACCAGCGGATCCGCGACTATCAGGAGAACCGCGAGTGAGGCTCACCGCGGGCGGGCGCCGGTCAGGCTCATGCGCACGTCGCCGATGAAGACCTTGGCGCGCAGCTCGAGCAGCAGGCGGTCGCGATCGTCGGCGAGCCAGAAGGTGGCCTGCCGGAGCTTCTTGTAGGGCTCCAATTTCATGCCCTCGCCGATCCGGCGCATGTCGAGCTCCATGCGGATCGCCGGCTTGCCGAACTTGTCCTCGCGACCGGTCACCACGGTCTCCACGAGGTAGGCGGAGGACTGCGGATAGATCACGAAACGGTGACGCTCCCCCTGCTCCAGCGGCTGGCTGCGGACATGGAGCATGGCGGAAAACACGTCGAGCACCGGCTCGAACTCGAACTGGTGCTCGCGGTGGAAAACGCGATCCATCCCATGGGGATGGATCACCTCCCGGGCCTCGATTTCCTCCCCGCTCCAGCGCGTGCAGAGCTCGGTGGTGTCTTTCTTGTCGGTCTCCCAGCCATCGAAGCGCTTCGGCTGGAGCGTCCGCGGATCGATCAAGGTGCGGTATTCGAATTGAAAGGGGAACAGCTTCGCTGCCATGCCTCGACTGCCCCCTTTCGCCCGCGCGCTGAAGGTCGTGCGTTGGTGCGTTTCACCGAACACGAACTGGATCGATCCGGCGTCGATCATTCCCTTCCAGGACAGGCGGTAATCCGCCTCGATCGGTCGCATCGCCGCATGCGTTCCCGGCGCGGCGGGGTCGATGCCTTCCTTCCACGCCGGCTCGGCAGCGAGGCCGAAAGCGCTCAAGGAAGCGAAAACCAAAGATACAAAAGTCAGCCTCACGCGAAATGGGACGGGCTCCTGCTACGTTCATTCAACCCAATTCCGCTTCCCGCGACGCTGGAAGCCTCACAGACTCGTTTCCGTTCACCCGATCCTCACCCCGTTCATGCGCGCCCTGCCTCTGGTTTCCGCCTTCTGTTCGCTCGCCTTCCTTCTCCACGCCGCCCCGGAAACTCCTCCCGATCAGGGTGGGGAAAAGAAGGCGCCGGAAGCCACCACGCCCGAGCCGGTGTCCAAGACCGGCTCGGTCACGATCCAAGGCACCAAGATCGATTACAAGGTCACCACCGCAAAGCTTCTTTTGAAGAAGGACGACGGCACGCCGCGGGCTTCCATTTTCCACACCAGCTACCTCCGGACGGGCGCAGGCGATTCCTCCAAGCGACCGGTGCTGTTCGCCTTCAACGGCGGCCCGGGCTCCTCGTCGGTGTGGCTGCACCTCGGCATCCTCGGCCCCTACCGAATCGAAATGCCCGGTGACGGCACCACGGCTCCCACGCCGCCGGCCACGCTGATCCCGAACGAATACTCGCTGCTCGACCTCGCCGACCTGGTGTTCATCGATCCGGTTTCCACCGGCTACAGCCGGGCGGAAAAGGACGTGAACCAGAACGAGTTCCACGGCGTGCGGCAGGACATCGAGTCCGTCGGGGACTTCATCCGCCGCTGGGTCACCGAGCACGATCGCTGGGCCTCGCCGAAGTTCCTGCTGGGCGAATCCTACGGGGGCATCCGCGCCGCCGGGCTTTCCGAGCACCTCCAGTCGCGCTACGGGATGTCGATCAACGGCACGATCCTGCTGTCGTCGCTGCTCGATTTCCGCACGCTGATGATGGGCGAGGACGACCCGCTCACCTATCAGGTCTACCTCCCTGCCTATGCGGCGACCGCCCATTTCCACGGCAAGCTCCAGGGCGATCGCGAGGAGCTGATCCAGAAGGCGACGGACTTCGCCTTCGGGGACTATGCGGTGGCTTTCGCGAAAGGAAACACCCTCAGCCAGGACGAGCTCAAGCAGCTCGCCGAGACCATGGCCGGGCTGACCGGGATCGATGCCGGCCTGCTCGAATCGCTCCGGCTGCGCCTCGATCCCACCCGCTTCCGCGCCGAGCTGCTGCGCGATGAAGGCAAAGTGCTCGGGCGCTTCGATGCCCGCGTGGCCTGGCCGGCCGACGGCCCGCCGATGCCCTATCCGCAGTATGACCCGTCGTATTCCCTGGCCTACGGTGCTTATTCGACCGCCATGCTCGCCTACCTCGGCGACAAGCTCGGCTGGAAGGAGGATTCCCCTTATGAAATCCTGACCGGCAAGGTGAACCCGTGGGACATGGGGAATGGCAACAGCTACGTCAACATGTCCGGCGAACTGGCCGCGGCCATGCGCGACAACCCGCACCTGCGCGTCCTGATCATGGAGGCCCGTTGCGACCTCGCCACGCCCGCCGCCGGCATCAACTACTCGCTGCGGCAGATGGCCTTCGCGCCGGAGAGCGTGACCCGGCGCATCCAGCGGGTCCGGTTCGACGCCGGCCACATGTTTTACGTCAATCCGCCCGACCTGAAGAAAGCGCGGGAGGATCTGGCCAAGTTTCTCAGCCAACCGTGACCCAGGAAACTCCACCCCCGATGCCGCTGAACCCGGCTGCGCCCGTGCAGCCGACGGAGGACGAGCGGAACCTCGCCATGCTGTGCCACCTGCTGGCCCTGATCCTCGGCGCGACCACGGGGCTCGGGGTGGTGGGTCCGCTGATCATCTGGCTGTGGAAAAAAGGCCAGTCGCCCTTCATCGACTTTCACGCCAAGGAATCCCTCAACTTCCAGATCAGCCTGTTGATCTATCTTTCCGCACTGGGGATTCTCACCTTCCTCACGATCTTCCTGTTGGTCGGCGTTCTATTCATTCCGGTGATCGTGGCAGTCGCCATCTTCGGCCTGATCGCGGAAATCCTCGCCTGCCTGGCGGCCAATCGTGGCGAATGGCATCGCTACCCGTTTTGCCTGCGGCTGGTCGCGTGACAGAAAAGCCATGAGCCGACCTCATGGCATACCTGCAATCGATTTCGTGACCGGATAGCGTCCCGGGCATGGCCGTGGCAGGTTTCCCGCTCTCCCGGCGGACGCAACTTGCCATGAAATACACCGTCCTCCTCACGCTTGCCGCCGTTTCCGCCGCCCGCGCCGGAAATCCCGAACTCGCTCCCGTGCCGACGCGCGAGCCAGCCCAGCCGTGGGTCAAACCGACGCTCGATATCCGCGCCCGTTTCGAATACGGTGATGTGGACATCCCCGGCACCGACACCGCCTCCGCCTTCACCCTCCGCGAGCGCGTCGGCCTCGTGACCAAGGATTTCCACGGCTTCAGCGCCCTGATCGAAGGTGAGTTCCTGCAAGCCGTCGGCGACGACTACGACTCCGCCCCCACCCCCTTCGCGGCCCAGACGACCGATCCGAACCCGGCCAAGCCGACGACCCAGATCTTCGACCCGGAAACCAACGAGCTCAACCAGGGTTACCTTCAATATCAGGGCTTCGACACCACGGTCCGCGCCGGCCGCCAGCGCATCATCCTCAACAACGCCGCCTTCGTCGGCAACGTCGGCTGGCGCCAGAACGAGCAGACCTACGATGCTCTTAGTATTTCCAACCAGTCGATCGACGACCTGACGCTCTACTACGCCTACGCCAACCGCGCCAACCGCATCTTCGGCTCCGACGCCACCGGCGCGCTGCGCAGCTTCGCGGGCGACATCCACCTCTTCAACGCCACCTACACCGGCTTCGGCGACCTGTCCCTCACCGGCTACGCCTACCTGATGGACTTCGACGAGACCGCCGCCAATGCCGGCTACATCTCAAACAACACCTACGGCGTCATCGCCACCTCCCCCGCCGGGCCCGTCACGCTCTACGGCGAGGTCGCTTTCCAAACCGACACCGACAGCTCGCCGGTGATGAAGCCCGACGAAGCCTGGTATGCCCACGTCAATGCCGCCTACAAGGCCGGCAGCCACACCTTCACGCTCGGCTACGAGTACCTTGATGCCGACTTCGTGACGCCGCTGGCCACCGTCCACGCCTTCAATGGTTTCGCCGACGCCTTCATCGGCCCGCGCATCGGGCTGGTCCGCAATCCCGGCCTGGCCGACATTTACCTGACCCACGCCACTCCGCTGCCGTTCTGGGGGCTGAATTTCAATCAAACGGTGCACCTTTTCGGCGACAACAACTCCGACTTCGACTACGGGTGGGAATACGACGTGGTGCTGGCCAAGAAGTTCAACGAGAACTTCCTCGCGATCGCCAAGTTCGCCTACTACGACGCCGACGGACCGACCGCCGGCCCCATCGCCAATCTCGCTCCGTTTGACACCACGCGGTTCAGCATGGAGCTTAACTACAAGTTCTGATTTCTTTCCACGGTTGCGCTGCGGGCCCGGGGGAATTTCCCCCGGGCCCGTCCGTGTTTTCCGCCACCCGCCCCACACGTGACCGCCACCGATACCCTCCACCGCCCGCTGCACGACCTCCGGATCTCGGTCACCGACCGCTGCAATTTCCGCTGCCGCTACTGCATGCCAGCGGAGGACTTCGGGCCCGGCCACAACTTCCTTCCGCGCTCGGAAATCCTGAGCTTCGAGGAAATCGTCCGCGTCGCCCGTGTCGCCACCGGTGTGGGCGTGAGGAAATTGCGGCTCACCGGCGGCGAGCCGCTCCTGCGCCGCGGCATTGAGGATCTGGTCGCCATGCTGTCGACGCTCGATGGCATCGAGGAAATCGCCCTCACCACCAATGGCACTCTGCTCGCCCACCACGCCGAGGCGCTCGCCTTGGCTGGCTTGGCACGGGTCACGGTGAGCCTGGATGCGCTGGATCCTCTGGTCTTCGGGCACATGAACGGCGTGGGTGCCAGGGTCGAACGCGTGCTGGCCGGCATCGAAGCCGCGCGGACCTTCGGACTCGGCGTCAAGGTCAACAGCGTGATCCAGCGCGGCGTCAACGAGTCGGAAATCCTGCCCCTGGCCCGCTGGGCCCGTGAGCAGCAGCTGACCTTGCGCTTCATCGAGTTCATGGACGTGGGCGAAACCAACCACTGGAATTCCGCCCAGGTCATCGACGCCCAAGAAATCCTCTCCATCATCGGCCGCGAATTCCCACTGGATCCACTCCCGCCCACCCATGCGGGGGAAACCGCCCGCCGCTGGGGGTTTGCCGACCGCCGGGGCGAAATCGGAATCATCGCTTCGGTCAGCCAACCCTTCTGCCGCGGCTGCACGCGACTCCGCCTCTCGGCCGACGGCCAGCTTTTCACCTGCCTGTTCGCCAGCCACGGCCACGACCTGCGTCCACAACTCCGCGGGCGGGCGGACGACTCCGTGTTGCACTCAGCCCTGCTCGGCCTCTGGCAATCCCGCGACGACCGCTACTCCGAACAACGCGGCCAAGTCCACGCCCCGAAGGCTGAAATGAGCTATCTCGGCGGCTGACTCGGTGTTTCGGTGTTTCGGTGTTTCGGTGTTTCAGCTTTTCAGCATTTCAGCTTTTAAACCTCCTCCCCCAACGCCTCGCCCACCATCGCCGCGATGCCGGCGAAGGTCTCCTCGATGAGACTCATCGGCCGGTCTTTGTTCCAGAACACCGCCCACTCGCGCTCGATGGCCTCTTCGCCCACGACGATCGATTTCAAGCTTCCCTCCTCGATCTCCCGGCGCGCCACCCACGGAGCCACGATCCCGACGCCGATTCCGATCTTGGCCATTTCCTTGATCGCCTCGACGTCGCCCAGCGCTAGCGGCGTGCGCAGGCGGGCTCCCATCCTTTCGAAATGCTTTTCGACCAGGCCATAGGTCTTGGTCGCCTTGGCATAGATGATGAATTGCGTGTCTTCGATTTCCTCGATCGGCCGCTCGTCGGTATCGCTCCACGGATGCATCGGCGGCACCACGAAGATCATGCGATCGCTGAAAATCGCTCGCGAATCCACCTCGGGTTCGTCTTTTCCCCGCATCCCGATCACCACGTCGAGATCGTGCGCCAGCAGCAGCTCCTGCAGCGCCGCCGTGTCCCCGGCCTCGATCGAGGGCTCGCAACGCGGGAAGCAATCCCGGAACTCCCGAAGCACCGTGGGCAGCAGGAACTGGCAAAGCGAATGCGGCGCTCCGATGCGGATCCGGCTCTGGCCCCAGCGCTTCATGCCGTCGAGCTCCCGACCCGCCAGCTCCAGCTCGCCGAGAATCCGCCGGCAGCGGTTGAGGAACACCTCGCCTTCACCGGTTAGGCTCGTGCGCTTCCCCAGGCGCGTGAGAAGCTTGCAGCCCAGGCTGTCTTCCAAGGCCTTCATCGAGTGACTGATCGCCGACTGCGTAAGGTATAACTTCTTGGCAGCCAGCGTGAAGCTTCCTTCATCCGCGACGGCGACAAATGATCGAAGTTGGCGTAGATCGGGAAGCAGCTCGCTCATGAAGAGGACTCATGGAAATTTCTCCCGCTAAAAAGCATGGTGCATGCCAATGCCCGAAGAGTTGGCACCAATCAAGCTTTGTGAAATGACATGCCTTCCACCGAATCCCGAATGCCGATCCGCCTCGGCTTTGTGCCGCTGAATGACTGCGCTCCGGTCGCGGTCGCCAAGGAACTCGGGATTTTCGAAAAGTACGGCCTCAACGTCCGCCTTTCCCGCCAACCCGGCTGGGCGACCGTCCGCGACATGCTCCTTTACGGGGAACTCGATGCCGCCCAATCGATCGCCGGCCTCGCTTTCCACCTGGCCCTCGGCCTCAGCCGCCTGCGCCGTGATGTCGCCGTGCCGCTGATCCTCAGCGCCCATGGCAACGCCATCACGCTTTCGAACGACATCCCGCACGACATCGTCGGCCACGGCGAGGGCCTCGCCGGCTTCATCCAGCACCGCTGGAAAAAGAACCGCCCTCTCACCCTCGCCGCCGCCCACCGCTACTCCTCGCACCACATCCTCATGCAGTCGTGGCTCCACCGCCACGGTCTCAAGGCCGGCCGCGAGCTGGAGCTGGTGTTTCTCCCGCCGCCGCTGATGCCCGGCCACCTCGCCGCCGGCCACATCGACGGCTTCTGCGTCGGCGAGCCGTGGAACTCCGAGGCCATCCTCAATGGCCACGGCTGGAGCCCGGTGACTTCGGCCGACCTGGCCACGGGGCACCCGGAAAAGATCCTGCTCCTCGACGGCAACTTCGTCGGCGAGCGGCGCGACGACACCATCGCGCTCGGCGCCGCCCTGCTCCATTCCTGCCGACTGTGCCAGGATCCGGATTTCCTCGATGAAATGGTGAGCATCCTCGCCAAGCCCGCCTACACCGGGTGCTCGGAGAAGACGATCCGCAACAGTCTCGGCCCGAAGTTCAACTCCGGGCGCGGAACCATTGACGGCTCCAACCTTCACCTTTTCTTCGGCGGCGATCTCAACTGCCCCAGCGCCGACAAGGCCTCGTGGTTCCTCTCCGGCATGCGCAACACCGGCCTGCTGCCCGACAACATCACGGCCTCGTCCTTGACCCGCCTCTACCGTCAGGACCTTTTCCGCTCGGCGGAAAAGGCGCTGCTCCCGGCATGAACCGGGTGCATGGGTGACATGAGCATTCGGCTCACGGGATTCATCCAAACGGGCACCCGTGGCATGAGCCCCGCTTTCACGACGATGACCCCACCATCGTCATCATCATGCCTACCCGCACCATCATCCTCCTCACCGCCCTCGTCTCCGGCCCGCTCTGCGCGGAGCAGCTCGCCGTCGAAAAGGACGAGCTGAAACTCGGCTTCATCAAGCTGACCGACTGCGCCCCGATCGTCATCGCCAAGGAAAAAGGCTTCTTCGAAGACGAGGGACTCCAGGTCGAAGTCATCGCCCAGTCCAACTGGAAGGTCCTCCTCGACAACGTCATCACCGGCAACCTCGACGGCGCCCACATGCTCTCCGGCCAGCCGATCGCCGCCACCATCGGCATCGGCACCGAGGCCCACGTCGTGACCCCGTTCACCATGGACCTCAATGGCAACGGCATCACCGTTTCCAACTCGATCTGGGAGCAGATGCAGGAAAACGATCCGGAGCTCGACACCGACCAGCCCGAGCACCCGATCAGCGCCGATGCCCTGAAGCCGATCGCCGACGACCTCCTCGCCGAGGGCAAGAAGCTCCAGATGGGCATGGTTTTCCCGGTCTCCACCCACAACTACGAACTCCGCTACTGGCTCGCCGCCTCGGAAATCCACCCGGGCTATTATTCCAAGACCGACCTCGCCGGCCGCACTGATGCCGAGGTCGAACTCTCCGTCACCCCGCCGCCGCAGATGCCCGCCACCCTCGAGGCCGGCACCATTTCCGGCTACTGCGTCGGCGAGCCGTGGAACCAACAGTCCGTCGCCAAGGGCATCGGCGTCCCGGTCACCACCAACTACGACATCTGGAAAAACAACCCGGAGAAAGTCTTCGGCGTGACCAAGAAGTTCGCGGACGAAAACCCGAACACCCTCATCGCGCTGACCAAGGCCCTGATCCGCGCCGGCAAGTGGCTCGACGCCACCGAGGGCGACAAGCTCGTCAACCGCGAGGAAGCCTGCCGCATCCTCTCGCAGCCGAACTACGTCGGCGCCGACTTCGAGGTCATCAAGAACTCGATGACCGGCACCTTCATCTTCCAGAAGACCGATGTCCGCGACATGCCCGACTTCAATGTCTTCTTCAAACACGACTGCACCTACCCGTGGTATTCCGACGGCGTGTGGTTCCTCACCCAGATGCGCCGCTGGGGCCAGATCACCGAGCCCAAGCCCGCCTCCTGGTATGAGGAGATCGCGAAAAAAGTCTATCTCCCGGAAGTTTACATGAAAGCCGCCGAATCGCTCCTCGCCGAAGGAAATCTTGAGGAAAGCGAGATCACCAGGACCGAGGACGGCTACAAGCCCGCCACCACCGACTTCATCGACGGCAACGAGTTCGACGGCAAGAAGCCCATCGAATACCTCAACTCCTTCAAAATCGGCATCAAGGACGACCCGTCCCTCGCCACCAAGTGAATACGGAGAGCGAGTTTTCAACTCGCTCTTCCTCCCCCCACTTTTTCCTTTCTCCTTTTTCCTTTCGCCTCCGCGCACTCGGCACCCCATGAAATACAAGCTCCTCAAATTCATCGACACCGCCGGCCTGAGCTTCCTCTCACCGGTCGTCCGCCTCGTCACCGGCGAGGAACCGCAGAAGCAGGTCAAGGACATCGTCCGTTTCATCGTGGTGCCGGTGTTCGCCTTCCTCGCCTTCCTCTGGCTGTGGTCGATGATCGCCCCGAAGCACAAGACCAAGGCGGGAGAAGTCCCGACTCCGAGCGTCGTCTGGGACGCCGGAAAAGGCATCTGGCGCTTCCATGATCGCGAGACCGCCAAGGAAAACGGCTTCCTCCTCACCGGTCCCGCCCGCGAGGCGGAAATGAAGACCGCCACCGAACGCCTGGCCGAAGTCGAGAAGCTCGAAACCCTCGCCAAGGAACAGCTCACCTCCGCCCGCGAGTCATCGAAAGAGCGCTTCGATCTCTCCGTCGCCCCATCCAAGGACGCCTACGACGCCAAGCGCGCCGAATACCGCGACTTCCGCAAACAAAGCGCCGCCACGCTCAAAGCCGAAGCCGCCACGCTCGCCACCGCTCCCGCCGAGGCCCGGATGGCTTTCCTCGAAAAACTCCGCGCCAACGAAAAGGCCGAAGCCGCCCTCAAAGCCGAAGTCGATGCCCTCAAAACGAAATACACCGAGGCCCAGGAGCTCACCTTTCCCAAGGTGAAATCCGCCCTCCGCGCCGCCACCCTGCTCGGCGAGGAAAAGCAGTTCCTCACCAAATACATCGACATGCTCGGCGAAAATTCGCGCGAGGTGAAGCTCCACGCCGCCGAGGAAAAACTCGCCAAGACCCGCGACCAGTTCCTCACCGCCACTGAGGGCGACCTCTACAAGCTCGGCACCGGCATCCTCAAGAACGAGGAGTTCCTCGCCACCACCGCCACCTCGCAATACGCCAAGCCCTGGACCCTGCCCAAGCAGATCGTCCGCTCGTTGTTCTGCGTGTTCGCCGGTTTCCTCATCGCCTCCGCCATCGCCATCCCGATCGGCATCCTGTGCGGTCTGTCGCCGACCTTCATGGCCGCGATGACTCCCTTCATCGCCCTCTTCAAGCCGGTCTCGCCGCTCGTCTGGCTGCCCATCATCATGATCATCGTCGGCGGCTTCATGCCCGATCCCGAGAACCACTGGCTCGTCGCCGCCCTCGACAAGGTGCCGGTCATCCGGAACTACAGCATCGACCCGATGTTCATCTCCTCGGCCATCACCGTCGCCCTCTGCTCGCTTTGGGCCACCCTGGTCAACACCGCCCTCGGCGTCGGCTCGATCGACAAGGACCACATGAACGTCGCCCGCGTCCTGCGCCTCGGCTTCTGGTCGCGCCTCTTCAAGATCATCATCCCCACCGCCCTCCCCCTCATCTTCGCCGGCCTCCGCATCTCGCTCGGCGTCGGCTGGATGGTCCTCGTCGCCGCGGAAATCCTCTCCACCTCCGAGGGCATCGGGAAGTTCGTGAACGACATGTATACCAACGGCTCCTCGCAGTCCTTCGCCCAGATGTTCGTCGTGGTCTTCATCGTCGGCTTCATCGGCATGCTGCTCGACCGCATCATGGTCTTCCTCCAGCGCCTCGTCTCCTTCGACACCGCCCCCGCCCTCTAATCGGAGCGCTGGCTTCAGCCGGCGCGAAACTACCATGAATTCCGTACTTTTCCCCAAGCGCATGCCTTTCCTCGAACTCGACCATGTCTCCATCGGCTTCGGCCCGGCGAACACCCGCGTCGATGTCCTCAAGGACGTCAACCTGTCCGTCGCCGAAAACGAGTTCGTCGCCATCATCGGCTTCTCCGGCGCCGGTAAGTCGACGCTCGTTTCCCTCCTCGCCGGCCTCGAACTCCCGACCTCCGGTGAAGTCCGCATGGCCGGGGAAAAGATCACCCGCCCCGGACCGCGGCGCGGCGTGATGTTCCAGAGCTACTCCCTGCTCCCGTGGCTCACGGTTTACGGAAACATCCAGCTCGCCGTGAAGCAGGTGTTTCCCGAAAAATCAAAGTCCGAGATCAAGGAACACGTCGAGCGCTACATCGAGATGGTCCACCTCACCCCGGCCATCGACAAGCGCCCCCACGAGCTCTCCGGCGGCATGCGCCAGCGCGTTTCCCTCGCCCGCACGCTCTCCATGCAGCCCGAGGTCCTGCTCCTCGACGAACCGCTCTCCGCCCTCGACGCCCTCACCCGCTCCGTCCTCCAGGACGAGATCCTCGACATCTGGGGCAGGGAAAAGAAGACCGTCGTCCTGATCACCAACGACGTCGATGAAGCCATCCTCATGGCCGACTGCATCATCCCTCTCACCATGGGCCCCGAGGCCACCCTCGCCGAGGCTTTCCCCATCACCCTCGCCCGCCCCCGCGACCGCCGCACCCTCACCGACGACCCCGAATACCAGCGCCTCAAGGCCGACATCACCTCTTATCTCGTCGGCCTCAACAAGGAGGCCCGCCAGCTCCGCGGAAACAAGATCCTCACCATGCCCGACATCGCCCCCCGCGACTTCAAGGCCCCCAGCAAAATCCGCGGCCTCAAGTGGAAGAACACCGCCTGATCTTCCCCATCTTCAATCGACAATCTCCAATCTTCAATCGGATGCGCTCCGTCGAAATCTTCAATCTCGCCAAGTTCTACCCGAACCCCTACGGCGCACCATTCAAGGCCGTCGTCGATTTCAACCTGAACATCGAGCAGGGCGAGTTCGTCGGCCTCATCGGTCACTCGGGTTGCGGGAAATCCACCGTCCTCACCATGCTCGCCGGACTCAACGAGATCTCCGACGGCGGCATCGTCGTCAACGGCAAGGAAATCGACGGCGCCGGCCCCGACCGCGCCGTCGTCTTCCAGTCGCCCTGCCTCATGCCCTGGCTCACCGCCGCCGGCAACGTGATGCTCGGCGTGAAAAACGTCTATCCCCACGCCACCAAAAAGGAGCGCCAGCAGATCGTCGAATACGCGCTCTCGTCCGTCGGCCTCGCCGACTCGATGAACAAGTATCCCCGCGAAATGTCCGGCGGCATGCAGCAGCGCGTCGGCATTGCCCGCGCCATCGCCCTCAAGCCCAAGGTCCTGCTCCTCGACGAACCCTTCGGCCGCCTCGACTCGCTCACCCGCATGGAGCTCCAGGACGTGATGCTCGACATTCTGAACCGCGAAAAAATCACCACCGTCCTCGTGTCGCACGATGTCGATGAGGTGGTCTTCCTCTGCGACCGCGTCGTCATGATGACCAACGGCCCCGCCGCCACCATCGGCGAAGTTCTCAGCATCGACTTCGAGCGCCCCCGCGACCGAGCCACCATGCTCCACGACCCGCTCTACTTCCGCTGCCTCGACCACCTCGTCTCCTTCCTCACCGAGCGCGCCCACCTCCGCACCGAACCGCGGATCCACGACTCTAGCAGCCTCCTCACCTTCCTCGGCCGCAAACTCGAATCCGCCGAAGAGATCTCCCAGGCCGTCGCGTGAACCGTGGCGGCGGACTTCATCCGCCGTGCCCATCCCCTCACCATGAGCCGACCTCATGGCACCGGTGACGCACTTTCCCTCCCCCTCATCCTCCGGAGCCGCCCCATCGCATGCCACCTGCTTTTCCCAGCCCATGGTCAGCATCGACGAATCCGGTTTTTCCACCGAACAAACCACCTTCATCAAGGCCTTCGTCTCGGGCTTCTGCCAGGGCCGTGACAGCATACCCCACCTCGGTCAGGACAGCGACGGCCGCTTCACCCATGAAGTTGAAGAAACCGTCCACGGCACCCCCATCGACGACCTCTGCAAGGAAGAGCGGATCAAGCACACCAAGAACGGCCTCGACTGCTACGACGAGATCCTCGCCAACGCCCTCGACAACAAGTTTCCCGAAGCCGAGGACGTCTTCCGCTACAAGTTCCACGGCCTCTTTCACGTCGCGCCCGCGCAGGACAGCTTCATGCTCCGCTGCCGCATCGCCGGCGGCGCGCTGAGCACTTATCAGTTCCGCGGCCTCGCCGAAATTGCCCAGGACTGGGGCCCCGGCCGCGCCGACCTCACCACCCGCGCCAACGTTCAGATCCGCGAGATCGAGCCCAAGAACTGCCCCGCGGTTCTGATGAAGCTCGCCGACCTCGGCCTCACCTCGCAAGGCTCCGGCGCAGACAACGTCCGCAACGTCACCGCCACCCCGACCACCGGCTTCGACCCCACCGAGCTGATCGACGTGATGCCCTACGCCCGCGCGATGCATCACTACATCCTGAAGAACCGCGACCTCTACGGCCTGCCGCGGAAGTTCAACATTTCCTACGACTCCGGCGGCTGCGTCTCCGTCTGCGCCGACACCAACGACATCGGCTTCCAAGCCGTCCGCGTCACCCAGGACTCAATCGACAATCATCCATCGGAAATCAGCAATCTCCAGCCCGGCGTCTATTTCCGCATGCAACTCTGCGGCATCACCGGCCACCAGCAGTTCGCCACCGACTGCGGCGTGCTCCTCACCCCCGCCGAGACGATCCCCGTCGCCGCCGCCCTCATCCGCGTCTTCATCGAAAACGGCAACCGCACCAACCGCAACAAGGCCCGCCTCAAGTATCTCGTCGATGACTGGGGCTTCGAGAAGACACTCGAAGAGACCCAGAAAAAACTCACCTTCCCCCTCCGCCGCTTCCCTCTCGAACACTGCGAAGTCCCCAACCCCAAGGACAAGCAAGGCTACCTCGGCATCCACCCGCAGACCGACGGCAAGAACTACATCGGCATCTGCACGCCCGTCGGCCGCATGAGCGTCGCGCAAATGCACGCCCTCGCCGACATCGCCGATCAGTTCGGCCGCAGTGAGATCCGTCTAACCGTTTGGCAAAACCTCATCATCCCGGGCATCCCCGACGACAAGATTCAGGCCGCCATCACCGCCATCCAGGCCACCGGTCTCGATCATCGAAATCACAACCTCACCGGCGGCATCATCGCCTGCACCGGCAGCGCCGGCTGCAAGTACGCCGCCGCCGAGACCAAGGGCCAGGCTGTCGCGCTCGGCCAGCATCTGGCCAGCAAGATGATCCTCGACCTGCCCATCAACCTCCACCTCACCGGCTGCAAGCACTCCTGCGCCCAGCACTACATCGGCGACATCGGCATGGTGGGCAACCGCGTCAAGATCGACGACGGCTCCACCGTCGATGGCTACAACATCGTCCTCGGCGGCGGCTGCGACGACCAACAAGCCATCGCCCGCGAAGTCTGGAAGTCCGTCAAAGCGACCGACATCAACGCCCTGATCGAACAGCTCCTCTGCACCTACCTCGCCCAGCGCCAGGACGGCGAAACCTTCGCCCACTTCACCCGCCGCCTCACCATTGAGGAACTCCAGGGCCTCATCGACCAAACCAAGCTCGCCGCCGCCTGAAAAAAGGAGCACAGGCGTCCCGCCTGTGAACCCCAGCAGCCCGAAGTCTCCCACCGATCCCTGCCTTACCCCTTTGGTCACCACCCTCCAACCCTCCCCACCGGAAAAACCGCCGCTCCCCAAAGCGAGCGAACTCCGCACGCTCATCGACGACCTCATCTGAAAAAAGGAGCACAGGCGTCCCGCCTGTGAACCCCAGCAGCCCGAAAACTCCCACCAATCCCTGCCTTAACCCTTTGGTCACCACTCTCCAACCCTCCCCCCCGGAAAAACCGCCGCTCCCCAAAGCGAGCGAACTCCGCACGCTCATCGACGACCTCATCGCCGAGCAATCCACCCTGCAAACCCCCGTCGCCCGCTTCGCGGAAATCCACGACCGCCAGCCCGACCTCGCCGACCACTACCGCAACCTCATCCCTCTTTCGAAACCCGGCCCCGGCGAGCAGTACGCCTTCGAGGTCAGCCTCGACCGCTGCACCGGCTGCAAGGCCTGCGTTTCCGCCTGCCACAACCTCAACGGCCTCGACGACCACGAAGCCTGGCGCGACACCGGCACCCTCGTCGGGGGGAATGTCGCGCCAGGATGGCAGCAGACCGTCACCACCGCCTGCCACCACTGCGAGGACCCCGGCTGCCTCAACGGCTGCCCCGTCGGCGCCTACGAGAAAGACCGTAGCACCGGCATCGTCCGCCACCTCGACGACCAATGCATCGGCTGCTCCTACTGCATCCTCAAGTGCCCCTACGACGTCCCCAAGTATTCCAAGAAGCGCGGCATTGTTAGAAAGTGCGACATGTGCCACCAGCGCCTCGCCGAAGGCGAAGCTCCCGCCTGCGTCCAAGCCTGCCCCACCGAAGCCATCCGCATCGTGAAAGTAGCGAGTAGCAGGGAGCCGGTAGCAGGGGTTGCAAATGCAGATCTCCTCCATTTCTCACTCCACGCTCCCACCTCCGCGCTCCCCGCTCCCCACACCCTCCCCACCACCCGCTTCCTCGGCCGACAAGTCCCCGCCACCGCCCGCGCCGCCGACCGCGACCAGCTCGTCCCCCAGCACGCCCACTGGCCGCTCGTCTTCATGCTCGTCCTCACCCAAGCCGGCATCGGCCTCCTAGGGAGCACAGGCGTCCCGCCTGTGGACCCCGGCAGCGCTCTCCCCCTTGCATCCCACCTCCCCACCCTCCTCGGCGCCCTCCTCTTCAACCTCGGCATGGCCGCCGCGACCCTCCACCTCGGTCAGCCCCTCAAAGCCTGGCGTTTCTTCCTCGGGCTCCGCACCAGTTGGCTTTCCCGCGAAATCCTCGCCTTCTCCCTCTTCGCCCCCATCCCCCTCCTCCTCGCCGCCGCCCCCTACCTCCCCGACTTCCCCCTCAGCGCATCCTTTCTCCTTTCTCCTTTTTCCTTGGCCCTCCCCGCCGGGGCACTAGCCATTTTCACCAGCGTCATGATCTACCACGATACCCGTAGATCGCTCTGGCGCCTTCCCCTCACCGCCACCCGCTTCTACGGCACCACCGCCGCCTTCCTCTTCCTCGCCCTCTCCATCGATCACCCTTGGGCCAAGCCCGCCTTCGCCCTCACCCTCTTCGCCAAGGCCATCCCCGAACTCCTCCTTCTCCTCAAGTCCCCCCCCACCACCGACTGGACACCCGACCTCCACAGCGCCCGACTCATGCTCGGCCCGCTGAAAAAAATCACCCTCCTCCGCTTCGCCACCGCCCTCGCCGCCATCGCCTCCATCCTCATCTCCCCTTGGCTCGCCCTCCCCCTCCTACTCGCCTCCGAAATCCTCGAACGCCAGCTCTTCTTCCAAGCCGTCCAAGCCCCCAAGATGCCCGGCCATTTTGGCGGATTCTAGTCTCCGAAGGCCTTTTTCCCATTCCCCGTCTTTTCGAAGTCATCGCAGCGAGCCTCAAGGCTGACGCGAATCTACCTCGCTCGATCCGATTTGAGCCACTCGTCGAAGCTCACCGCTTCGGGCAGCGGTTCCCATCCCATCCACCGAGGCTGCTCCGTTTCGGCCACCTGGTTTTCCTCCCACCAGGGGAGCACCACGCTTTTCCAATACGAGGAAACCTCGGAGTCTTCCTCATGAGCCAACTGCAAATGTCGCTTCAATAGCTCATCCCGAGAGATCTTTGCCTTTAGGTAAAGCTCGGTGTCCGACCGTCGCTGCGCTCGATTTCCAAGTGTCGCCAACTGGTAGCGAAGATGGATCAGGCGGTCCGCAGTGCTCCAGACATCCATGTCGGACTTGGTCACCTCGATGAACTCCTTGTCTCGAAAGGTGAAATGAAACGGACTCGCCACTTGCCCCTGTCGGAGCGCGGGCGAGTTCCGCATGGTGGAGGTCATGGAAACCTTGAACTGAAACCTCCGGTTGAGCCGATCCCATTCCTCCAGCAGGAAGGCGACCGGCGGACTCTGCTTCGTCAATTCGACCGATCGACCGGAACCCTCGAGGGGCGGAAACCAGTTTTCCAAATGCACCCACAACAGCTCGCTCGACCATTCACCGCCCTTGACCTGCCGCTTGATCGCATCCGGCAGGGCATCGGCCGAACAAGAACTCCACAGACCAAGGAGAATCACGAAGGCGCTGGCGATTGAGGAAAGCTTCATAAGTCAAGAGGTCGGTTTCCTCCTATCGGGTTCTTCCGCCGAAACAATCCGATTCCGGCGGTCCGCATGCTGACGCGACTTCCCCCGCTTCCCGGGGTTCCTCGCGAAGCGATCCGATCCCTTACGTGAGTCTCCTTATCCTGCGCCACTTCCTCGCCCTCCATCCGCGCATTAGCGGAAGCGCCCTTGTTTCCCCACGGCGGAGGACTATATCCCGGCCGACCCGCCGGAAGATCACCGGCGCCGCCACGTATCCGCAGGCACACCCGCGCATGTTTCCAGCCATCAAGTCCATCCGCCTCCTCCCGCTCCTGCTTCTCGCCGGGTGCATGCCTTCCTTTCAGGTCCCGACCACCGGGCCGATCCCGGTCGCGTGGAAAAACGCCGGCCGTTTTCCCACCGCCCAGCCCACCCGCGACCTCGACCGCTGGTGGCGATCCTTCGACGATCCCACGCTCAGCCGCGTGATCCGCGCCGGCCTCGACGGCAGCTCGGACATCGCCTCCGCGCTCGCCCGCGTCAAGGAGGCCCGCGCCAACCGCAAGGCCACCGCCGCCGCCCTGCTGCCCACCCTTTCCGGCTCGGCCGGTGCCAGCTCGAGCTTCACCGACCGCGATGGAGCGGCGCGCACCACCGGCCAATCCTACTCGACCGGCCTCAGCGCCTCGTGGGAGGCCGACCTCTACGGCCGCACCCGCAGCAACATCGTCGCCGCCTCCGCCAACCTCGGCGCCGCCGAAGAAAACCTCAACTCGGTCCGCGCCTCGCTCGCCGCCGAGATCGCCGTCGCCTACGTCAGCCTGCGGGCCAACGAGTCCCGCCTCGAAGTTCTCCGCCGTAACATCGAACTCCAGACCGAGACCTACCAGTTCACCGACTGGCGACTCCAGGCCGGCGAGGCCGACCAGTTTGAAGCCGGCCAGGCCGAGACCAGCCTGGTTCAGTCAAAGGCCGCCATCCCGGCCCTCCAGCAGTCCATCGCGCAGGGAAAAAACCTGCTCGCCCGGCTGTGCGGACGCGCCCCCGGCGGGCTCGACACCCTGCTCGCCGGCTCGCCGGATATCCCGGACCCCGCCACCCGCCTCGCCGTCGGCATCCCGGCCGACACCCTCCGCCAGCGGCCCGACGTCCGCATCGCCGGCTACTCGTTGCTTGCCGCCGTCGCCAACACCCGCGCCGCCGAGGCCGAACGCTTCCCCTCGCTCTCGCTCTCCGGCTCGCTCGGACTCAGCTCGGTCAGCAGCGGCAAGATCTTCAACCCCGAAGCGGTCAGCGGCAGCATCCTCGCCGGCCTCGCCGGCCCGATCTTCGATGCCGGCCGCATTCGAGCCAGCATTGATGCCAGCAACGCACGAGTCGACCAATCGCTCGAAGCCTACCGCTCGACCGTCCTCCTCGCCCTGTCCGAGGTCGAGGACGCCCTGATCGCCTGCCGCCGCATCGCGGAAAGGCTGGCCCAGCTGGAAAAGGCCACCCGCCTCGCCCGCGAGACCGACAAGCTCGCCCGCCAGCGCTACGAGGCCGGCGAGATCGACTTCCTCTCGGTGCTCGATTCCCAACGCACCCTGCTCGGCCTCGAGGACACCCTCACTTCCACCCACGCCGATCGCACCGTCGCCTACATCCGCCTCTATCAGGCTCTCGGCGGCGGCTACTGAATCCCCTTCTTCCATTTTCCGTTCTCCTTTTTCCTCACCCACCATGTCCCAACCCTCTTCCGAAGAAGACCTCGCCGCCATCGTCCGCAGTGGTGCTTCCAGTCCCGTGAAAAAAGTCGTCATCACCGTGCTGCTTCTCGTCCTGATCGGCGGCGGTGTTTTCTACTACTTGCGCCGTAACAAAGCCGAGGCGCAGGGCACCACCTACGTCACCAGTCCTGCGGAAAAGACCGACATTTCGATCATCGTCACCGCTTCCGGCAACCTCGCGCCGACCAACCAGATCGTCATCGGCTCCGAGCTGTCCGGCACCGTCATGGAAGTCTTCGTGGACACCAATGATCCGGTCAAAAAAGGCCAGAAGCTGCTGCGCCTCGACACCTCGAAGCTCGAGCAGCAGACCGAGCGGAGCCGTGCCGCGCTGGAATCCTCCAAGGCCCGTCTCCGCCAGGCCGAGGCCACGCTTGCCGAGAACAAGGCCGCCCTTGCCCGCCAAGAGGAACTGCTCCGGCTCAGCAACGGCAAGACTCCGTCCAAGGCCGTCATGGAGACCTCACGGGCCGCGGTCGCCCGCGCCGATGCCGATGTCGCCGCCGCCGAAGCCAACATTTCAGCCTCCGAGGCGGAGATCGGCTCGTTCGAGAGCGATCTCGGAAAATCCATCATCCGCTCGCCCGTCGATGGCGTCGTCCTCGCCCGCTCGATCGAGACCGGCCAGACCGTCGCGGCGTCCTTCACCGCACCGACCTTGTTCACGATCGCCGAGGACCTGAAAACCATGGAGCTTGTCGTTTCCGTCTCGGAGGCCGACATCGGCCGCGTCGAGGCCGGTCAGACCGCCACCTTCAACGTCGATGCCTACCCCGGGCGCACCTACGAGGCCACGGTCAAGAAGGTCGCCTTCGCCTCCGCCAGCAGCACCGCCGGCGCCAATGCCGCCGCCGCGCAAACCAGCGGCGTGGTCACCTACGACACCGAGCTTTCGGTCGCCAACGATGACCTCTCCCTGCGCCCCGGCATGACCGCTACGGTCGATATCCAGGTGGTCGATCGCCAGGACGTGCTGGCCGTGCCGAACTCGGCGCTGCGTTTCGATCCCCAGGTTTATGAGGACCTCAACAAGGAAGACGACGAGGAGGAAACCCTGGTGGAAAGCCTCGGCCCGGGGCGCCGGCGCTGGCGTCGCGACGGTCCGAAAAGCCTCCAGGGTCCGCCCTCGGTGTGGATCCTGAAAAACAACGAGCCGGTGAAGATCGAGGTCGAGACCGGCGTCACCGATGGCAGCGTGACCGAGATCACCGGCGGCGACATCCAGCCCGGCGACGAACTCATCACCAGCATCGAGCCCGTCACCTCATGACCGCGGAGACGCTCATCGAGCTGACCGGCCTCACCAAGGTCTACGGCACCGGCCCCGCCGCCTTCAAAGCGCTGCGCGGGGTCGATCTCACCATCGCCCGCGGCGACTTCGTGGCGGTGATGGGCCCCAGCGGCTCGGGCAAATCGACGCTGATGAACCTCCTCGGCTGCCTCGACACCCCGACCTCGGGCTCTTACCGCTTCAAGGGCATCGAGGTCGAGGACCTCAACAAGGACCAGCGCTCGCTGATCCGCCGCCATGCGTTGGGCTTCATTTTCCAAGGCTTCAACCTCCTCGCGCGGACCTCCGCGCTGGAAAACGTGGAGCTGCCCCTGCTCTACCGCGGCTATCCGAGAAAAAAGCGCCACGAACTCGCCCGCGCAGCCCTCGCCAGCGTCGGGCTCTCCGATAAGGAAAAGAACACGCCCGCCGAGCTGTCCGGCGGCCAGCAGCAGCGCGTCGCCATCGCCCGTGCCATCGTCACCCATCCCGAGACGCTTTTCGCCGACGAGCCGACCGGCAACCTCGACTCGAAGACGACCATCGAAATCATGGGCCTGCTCCGGAAACTCAACGCCGACAAGGGCATCACGGTCATCATGGTCACCCACGAGGACGAAGTCGCCGCCTGCGCCCGACGCATCATTCACGTCCGTGATGGACTCATCTTCAGCGACGAGCGAAACCCCGAACCTGCCGCCGTCTAACCATGGTTTCGATGCTCCTCAACGCCCTGCTCATCGCCGTCCGCGAAATTCGCCGGAACCTGACGCGATCTTTCCTCACGGTCATCGGCATCGTCATCGGCGTCGCCGCCGTGGTCACCATGGTCACCCTCGGCCGCGGCGCGACCGAAACCATCAAGGGCGAGATTTCCAAAATGGGCAGCAACCTGCTCATCGTCCGCCCCGGCCAAGGCTGGTGGAATCGTGGCTCGGACAACTTTTCCATGGACGACATGGAGGTGATCCGCCGCCAGATCAACGGGGTGGCCGACCTCGCGCCGATGGTCCAGTCGAACGCCACCATCACTTATCAGGAGAACAACTCGAACTTCGACATCCAGGGTACCACCCCGAACTACTTCAAGATCGGCAACTGGGAGATCTCCCAAGGCCGCGCCTTCACCCGGGAGGAGGTGGACGACTCGGCCTCGGTCTGCGTGATCGGGGAAACCATCCGCCAGAAGATCTTTGGGCCCGTCGATCCGATCGGAAAACGCATTCGGGTCGGCAGCACCTCCGCCCTCGTCATCGGCGTCACCGCGCCCAAGGGCCAGGGCGGCTGGGGCGACGACCTCGATGACAACGTCATCGTCCCCTACACCTCGCTCGTCCGCCGCCAGACCGGCAGCCAGGGCGGCAAGTTCATCAGCCAGATCATGGTCTCCGGCAAAGACGGCTTTCCCAGCGCCCAGATCGTCGCGGAAATCACCCTCCTGATGCGTGAGCGGCGGAACATTTCCGGCAACGAGCAGGACGACTTCAACGTCTTCGACTCGCAGCAGCTCGCCGACGTCGTCACCTCCAGCACCAAGGTCATGACATCCTTGTTAGGCGCGGTCGCCGGCGTCAGCCTGCTCGTCGGCGGCATCGGCATCATGAACATCATGCTGGTCTCCGTCACCGAGCGGACGCGGGAAATCGGCATCCGCCTCGCCATCGGCGCCCGCGCCCGCGAGGTCCTGCTGCAGTTTCTGGTCGAGGCCGTCACGCTCTCGTGCATCGGAGGCTTGAGCGGCATCATCCTCGCGTATGGACTTTGTCTCGCGCTGGTGAAGGTGGTCGGCACGCCCTTCATCTTCGACCCGAAGATCAACCTCATCGCCTTCGTCTTCTCGGCCGCCATCGGCATCCTCTTCGGCTTTATGCCCGCCCGCCGCGCCGCCAAGCTCGATCCGATCGATGCCCTGAGGCACGAGTGACCGTGTCGTCGGATGCCCGACGCCCGCGGACCCGGTGGCATCAGGCCTTCTTCACATCGACCCACCGCCCGCTTCGCGCGGATTCGAGGACGGCATCGCAGACATGCTGCGTGCCCAGCGCATGGCGGAAATCGGGAAAGCGTTTCTCCAGCGACGGATCGTCGAGACAACGGAGAAACTCCGCCAACTCGTGAACGAACGAGTGCTCGTAGCCGAGACACAGACCGGGCACCCACCAGTTCCCCGCGTAGGGATGCTCGCCGTCGGAGCAATGAATGCTGCTCCATCCCCTCCGGTCTCCGGGCACCCCGTGGTCGAAGTACGAGAGTCGGTTGAGATCGTGCAGGTCCCAGAACAGTGACTTTTCCTCGCCGTTGATCTCGAAGGTGTAAAGCGCCTTGTGCCCCCGGGCGTAGCGGGTGCTTTCAAAGATCGCCAGCGAGCCGTTCTCGAAGCGGGCGAGGAAAGCGCAGGCATCGTCGATGGTGACGGCCTGCTTTTCGCCAGTGGCGGTGTGGACGCGCTCCTTGATGAAGGTCTCGGTCATCGCGCTCACCGACACGATGTCGCCATTGATCCAGCGGGCGGTGTCGATGCAGTGAGCCAACAGGTCGCCCGTCACCCCCGATCCCGCCGCCGCAGCGTCGAGGCGCCACAAGCCCGCGCCGCCCTGGGGCAACTCTTCGGAGATGGTCCAGTCCTGCAGGAAATTGGCCCGGTAGTGGAAGATCCTCCCGAGTTCCCCGGCCGCCACGATGTTCTTGGCGTGAGTGACCGCCGGCAGAAATCGGTAGTTGTACCACACGAGGTTCGGCAGGCCGGATTCCTCGACGGCCCTCACCATTGCCTCCCCCTGCTCCCCGTTCAGGGCGAGCGGCTTTTCGCAAAGGATCATCTTGCCGTGCTTCACACACTCCAGCGCGATCTCGGCATGGGAGTCGTTCGGAGTGCAGATATCAACCGCGTCGATGTCCTCCCGGGCGACGAGCTTCCGCCAGTCGGTCTCGTAGGACGCATAACTCCACTTTTCCGCGAATGCCTTCACATTTACCTCATCGCGACCGCAGACGGCCTGACGAACAACGGAGTGCTCGGAATCGAAGAAGTGGCCGACCTGAGAGTAGGCGTTCGAGTGGGTGCGGCCCATGAAACCGTAGCCGATGAGACCGATGCGGAGTTGTTTTTTTTCAGACATGGATTGAAGGGGTTAGAACGCTTCATCGACCTCAATCATGGTCGCGAGAATCGTGTTCCAGGTTTGCTGTCGCTCGAGGATATCGTTGGGAAACATGCATCCGTCCCAGCAGATATGTCGGATCCCACGCGCTGCGGCATCCTGCAGCCAGTAGGTGGAACAACGGGCGATCTCGAGTTTCCCGGCAGGATCGTCGGCAGGACAATGGCGACCGGTTTTGTCATGACTCCCGGTGCCATGGACGGAGCCGTCGTTCTGGGCCACGTGGAAATCGTTGGTCCAGGGGCGCAGCGCATCGGTGAGCGTCTTGTACGCGGACCAGAACTCTTCGTCCGAATATCCCTCCTGCAGCAAGGCCGCTTCCGGGGCGTTGTAGCCCATCAGGTAAAGATAAGTGTGGGCGATGTCGGCTTGGAAGCCAACGACCTCCGGCATCGCGGTGGCTTCCAACGTGTCGAGCACCGCCTTCCACGAATGCATGCCGCCCCAGCAGATCTCGCCCTCGGCGGCGAGCCGCTCGCCGTGCTGCTCGGCGATCTTCCCCGCTTCCCGCCAGGTCTCGGCGATCTTGCGGGTGTTGCCCGCCGGATCCTTGGCCCAGTCGGCAACGCTGCCGGCGGAGTCGATGCGGATCAGTCCGCAATCTCGCACCCCGTGATCGCGAAGGATGCCGCCGATGCGGCAGGACTTTTCGACGGCGAGCACGAAGTTTTTCCGATCATCTTGCGACCCGAAGGCGGAGCCGCCGACGGTTCCGGGCCAGACGGGTGCGACCATCGAGCCGACTTTCAGCCCCGCGCCGGCGATCTTGTCGGCCATGGCGCGGAGGTCGTCGTCCGAGGCATCGGGATCGATGTGCGGATGGAAAAGGAACAGGTCGATGCCATCGAACCGGCGACCGCCCACCTCGGCGGCGGCGGTCATTTCGAGCATGCGATCGAGGGAAATGGGCGGATGGTCGGTGCCTGGCTCCTTGCCGACCAGGCCGGGCCACATGGCGTTGTGGAGTTTCATGGATTCACTGGGTTTTATGGGCGCCCATGGCAGGAGCGTCCGGGTTCACTTCGGGACCGAAATAGCGGAGGCAGACGAGCGGCTCGGTTGCAGAGGTGTTCTCAAAGGCAACACCCTCTCTGGCGGCGGATTCGATGCAGAAGAACTCGTCCTCGGACAGCTCATTGAAACGGAGCAACTTGGGACAACTGAGGCGGAGTTTGTTGGCTCGACCCTCGCCCTGCACGACGATGAGCGAGTACGCACCCTTGTCCTTGATCGTGACGGACTGCCCCGGCTCGACGGTCAGCTCTTTCGCGGTGAAATACTGGAATCCATCGACTTTGCCGTAGACGATCCACTTGTCGTGATAGCCCTCCCCTTTTTCGGAGGTCACCGGCTCAAGATAATGGTGATCCTTGAAATGGGGGTCCGTGTTCTTTTCCCAATCGAGTTGATCGATGATGAAGTCGATGTCCTGCCACTTGTCTTGAGGCATGTCTTTCACCAGCAGCGACCTCGGCACCTCGCGTCCCTCGACGAGATTCTGATACATGCCGAACACATCGGATCCCCACTGGGGCTCGTAGGTGCAGAGCGATCCGGGGGCATGGAGGATGCAGGGATCGATCAGCCATCCGGTGCCGGGCTCCAGCTTGTAGGCCTTGGAAAGGGCCAGGATCTTGTTGTCACCCTTGTGCCAGTTTTCAATGCACTTGCGGACTTGGTCACGGGTCGTCCCCGGCTCGAAGCCCATGAAGGTGTAGGGGAAATTGTTACCGACGTTGTTATGCTGCGGCGGGAAATAATAGGACTCCGGCTTTCCCTCCTGACCGACCAGCGCCGCCTGTTCGGCATTCTGGTGCATGTGGTGCGGGATCGGCCCCATGTTGTCGAAGAACTTCGAGTAAACCGGCCACTTGCTGTATTTTCCCCAGATCGCCTCGCCCACGATGTCCGCGCCGCACTCGGCGATCGCCTCGCGCAGGGTGAATCTTTCACTCCCGACCACGACGTAGGACAGCCCCTCGTCAGCATCGCGACCTTCGTTCGCCGTCTCGGTGGTCGAGCCAAACCAGCGCTCGTCGATCCCGCCCCGGCTCAATCCGTAGGCGTAGGTATCGTCAGGGTGCAGCTTGATCCGGAGGCCCGGCTGCAGAAACGACCGGGGCACCCAGGTGGGCGATAAACGAAGCAGGCCGCCGGTTTCCTCGAGGTGGGCATCGACTGCCGTCCGGATGTCCGCGGTGCGCGTCGTGAGATCTTGGACTATTTTAGGATGGTTCATGGGTTTTGGGAAAAGCTTATCTTCAGAAGACATATCGCCAATCGACCGGCACCCGCAGAGTGAGTCCGGCATCATCGGAGATGATCACCCTTTGCGGTCCATCCGGGACGATGGAGGCGACCACGCCGAATTTCTCAGCTGTCGCGGCCACTCCCTGCACGATCCTCAGTTGGACCTCCTGATCGCGGTCGAACCATCGGGTCGTGGGGATCGATTCCTCTGCCAGGAGATCGCCGCGCGAAACATCGACTCCGTCCGAAAAATGCGAACACACCTCCTCGATGCCCATCCGGGCAAGATGGCGACCATTCCAAGGCGGGGCGTGGCGGCCGCCATTTGAGATCCAGAGCAGGGTCGCGGGAAAATCGGCGGGATTCTTCAGGGAAAACCACAGGTAGCCATCCATCACCGCCGCCGACCAGGCGAAGAGCTGCTTCTCGGCGTTGGGGCTTGAAACCATCATCACCAGATCGTCGAAACCCTCGCGCGCCGGATACCGGGTCAGATCGGTCGTGCCGCCCCCTGCAAGGGGCACCTCACGGAGATCGACGAAGCGGCCGCCCGGCATGAGCGCCCCGGCCTCCAGCCGAGACGGATCCGAGAACCGCCCCGGATACACCGAAGCCCAGCGGAAGGGTGACAGGCTGACCCGGCCCTCTCCGTCGCTCAGCTGGGAGAAGTCGAGAATCGGATGGTTACCGTAGCTGTAGCGACCCTCCACGCCCGTGATGCGGTGCTCGACGTAGACCGCGGTTTCGCCCTCCCGGAGGGATACGATCTTCTCCACCCGACCGCCGCTATCGGGGTCGTCCAGGGCGAGGTGGAGTCGATCTTTTCCACGGTCCACCAGCGACCAATTGTGGTTGGCCGAGGCTCCGTGGGGAGGCGCCTCGGCCTGCGGACCGAAAGGGAAGCAGAAGAAATCCCCTCTCAGCACCTTCAACAAATCAGGAAGCGAAGGGTCGGCCTCCGCCGCACTCCAAGGAGCCAGCGCGTAGGGCGAAACCGTCCGCAATCCCAGTTGAAATTCCACCGGCGCCAGGTGCCCGGCCCGACACGAAACCGCCAGCTTCACCCGATCATGGGCAAGCGTCCAACTGGCTTCTCCGTGGATGGATTCGAGCATGGGTCTTCGACGCCAGGTCGTTCCATTTCAGCCACCCCGGAGCAGGATGCGGAAACGACAGGGTTTTTGGCGTATCGTCGGTGACCCTGCCTCAGCGGGCTCCAAATGTCTGGTGAAAGCCCGCCAAAAGCTGTTGAAATCCCGCCATGCCCGTTGACCAGCTCCAGAGGGATTTCTTTGCCCGCATCCTGGATCCCCAGGCGGTCCGAACGGTGTTCGAACACGTCCCGGGCGTCTTTTTTTTCATGAAGGACTGCCAGGGAAGGTTCATCGCCGCCAACCAAGCCACCGCCCTGCGCTACGGGGTCAAAGCCGAGAGCGAACTAGTCGGTGCCACGGATATCGACTTCGTCCCGCCCGAGATCGCCAAGGCCTACCGTGAGGACGACCTGAAGGTGATCGAAAGCGGCCTTCCCCTGGTGAACCGGTTGGAGCTGTTCTACGACGAGCAACATGGCCTGGACTGGTTTCTCACCACCAAACTCCCGGTTTTTGACAAAAACCGACACGTGATCGGCGTGATGGGCGTCGTCCGCCGGGACGAAAAACGCATGCATCACCGCGATGTGGTGGAGGTCAGAACGGCGATCGATTTCGCCCGCCGTCACTGCCACCGGACGGCGACCACCGCGGAGCTCGCCGTGCATGTCGGCGTTTCGGAACGCCAGCTATGCCGGATCCTGGATTCGGCCCTGGGCGTCAGTCCCTACGAACTTCTCCTGCGCACGCGGATCCAATCGGCCGCCGAGGCGCTGGCGACGAGCTCGCAACCCATCGTGGAAATCGCCGTCCATCACGGCTTTTGCGACCAGAGCGCGTTCACCCTGCAGTTTCGGAAACGCATCGGGATGACACCGCGCGAATTCCGCCAGGGTCACATGGGTTGAGCAAGACATGAAGCCCGGTCATCCGGACCATGACTGAATCTTGGGATCGACTCCCCGGTTCGCGGCTCTAACCGCATGCGGCCTGCTCCCACGAGAGCGTGGCCCGCTTCATCTCCCTTCTTAAAAAATCCACCGGACCCCTGACCGCCGAGCTCATCCAGACTCCCGGCGATTTCGGCCTCGGCAAGGTCCCCGCGCGCCTCAAGCCCGCCTCCACGATCACCTCGATCTGCGGCTACTGCGCCACCGGCTGCCAGCTCAAGATCCACCTCGACGAGAACGGCCAGGCCATCAACCTCAGCCCTCAAGCTGGCTACCCGGTCAACCAAGGCATGGCCTGCCCGAAAGGCTGGCAGGCGCTCGACCCGCTCGACGCCCCCGACCGCGGCACCACGCCCTTGCTCCGCGGGGCCGATGGAAATCTCCACCCGATCGACTGGCCGACCGCCCTCGACACCTTCGTTTCCCGCTTCCGCGCCATCCAGGAAGCCCACGGCCACGAAGCCGCCGCCTTTCTTTCCACCGGCCAGACGCCGCTCGAGGAAATGGCCTTCCTCGGCTGCCTTTGGAAGTTCGGCATGGGCTTCCTCCACGGCGATGCCAACACGCGCCAGTGCATGGCCACCGCCGTCACCGCCTACAAGCAGTCCTTCGGCTTCGACGCCCCGCCCGCGACCTACGCCGACTTCGAGGAAAGCGACGTCATCGTGCTGGTCGGCTCGAATCTCTGCATCGCCCACCCCATCCTATGGCAGCGCATCATGCGGAACCGCCGCTCGCCGAAGATCATCGTCATCGACCCACGCTCGACCGAGACCTCTCAGGCCGCCACCCATCACGTCCAGCTCAAGCCGAAAGGCGACCTCGCCCTCTACTACGCGCTCGCCCACTGCATCCTCCGCGATGGCCGCATCGACCCCGCCTCGATCGCCCGCAGCGAGGGCTTCGACAAGTTCGCCGAGTTCGTGAAAGACCACACGCCCGAGTCCGCCGTCGGAAAAACCGGCCTCCCCGCGGAAATCATCGAGGCCCTCGCCCGCGACGTCTCCGAGCCCGGCAAGCGCGTTTCCTGGTGGTGGACCATGGGCATCAACCAGTCCCACGAAGGCGTCCGCGCCGCCCAGGCGATCATCAACCTCTGCCTCATCACCGGCAACATCGGCAAACCCGGCACCGGCCCGAACTCCGTCACCGGCCAGTGCAACGCCATGGGCTCCCGGCTTTTCTCCAATACGACGTCCCTCGTAGGGGGCCACGATTTCGCCAATGCCGACCACCGCCGCAAAGTTGCCGAAGGCCTCGGCCTCCCGCTCGACTGCATCCCGAAGGAGCGCTCGCTCGCCTACGACGAAATCCTCGCCGCCGCCGAGCGCGGCGAAATCAAGGGCCTGTGGGTCGTCGCCACCAATCCCTTCCACTCGTGGATCGACAGCGGCCGCCTCGAAGCCCTGCGCGACAAACTCGAGTTCCTGGTCGTCCAGGACATGTATCCCACCACCGAGACCGCCCGCGCCGCCGACCTTTTCCTCCCCGCCGCCGGTTGGGGCGAGAAAAGCGGCACCTTCATCAACTCCGAGCGCCGCATCGGCACCCTCAAGCCCGTCAAAAAAGCGCCCGGCCAGGCCCTCTCCGACTTCCGCATCTTCCGCCTCCTCGCCAACGCCTGGGGCTGCGGCCGGCTCTTCGAGCAGTGGACCGACCCCGAGTCTGCTTTCAAACTCCTCCGCGACCTCACCGCCGACCGCCCCTGCGACATCACGGGCATCGAAAGCTACGACCACCTCGACCAATCCGGCGGCATCCAATGGCCCTATCCGATTTCCGATTGTCGATTGAAGATTGCCGATTCCCCGCAAGAAACCCGCCCCGCCGACATCAATCGGCAATCTTCAATCTCCAATCGACCATCTCCCGAGCGCCGCCTCTTCGAAGACGGCATCTACTACACTCCCAGTGGCAAAGCCCGCATCCTCTTCTCCAACCCCGCCCCCCTCCCCGAGCCGCCCTGCGACGACTACCCCTTCCTCCTCCTCACCGGCCGCGGCTCCAGCTCCCAGTGGCACACCCAGTCGCGCACCGCCAAGTCCGACATCCTCCGCAAGCTCGCCCCCGCAGCCGCCTACATCGAGATTCACCCCCGCGACGCCCGCCGCCTCGGCATCGCCTCCGGACAACAGGTCCTCATCCGCTCCAGCCGCGGCGAAATGACCGCCACCGCCTACCTCGCCCCCACCGTCCAGCCGGGCAACGTCTTCGTCCCCATGCACTACCCCGAGGTCAACCGCCTCACCCACCCCTCCTTCGACCCCCATTCGCGCCAGCCCAACTACAAGGCCTGCGCCGTTTCCCTCACACCGCTCTGAAGATAAGCCATAACGTCGGCGGCCGAGTACGAGAGCCCTTCGGGCCCCAGCAACTTTCCGATCCCCGACAAATCCTTCCCGCAGGTCAACAGCGGCTGCTCGACCTCCCCGCCCCGCACCTGCCCCAGCCCGAGGTTCGCCATCAGACTGTTGCACAGGCACTTCCGCCCCGGCGTCTCTTCTTCCTTCCCGCCCTTTTTCACGAAATCCTCCGGCCGCTCCGCCGGACAACGCCAGCCCACCGATCCGTCTTCCTTCTCATACGCCTCGCGCAGGTAACCGAGATCGCACATCCTACGACGTTTACCGTAGATTTCGGGTTCCGACAGCGTCCCTACCGCCGTCAGCACCTGAAAAGGAAACCCGGTCGGCGACGCGGACGGGTCCCGGAACACCTCCGACTCCCCGCGTTTCGCCGTCTCGATCGCTTCCCGCTTCAAGTCGTCCCGCAGCCCCGATTCCTCGCAAAACGCGAACAAACTCCCCACCTGCACGCCATTCGCACCCGCCTCCAGCGCCTCCTGCAGCTTCTCCGGGCTGCCATTCGATCCCGCCAGCCAGAACGGCAGCCCCAGCGCCTGGATCGCCGCCGGATCGACCTCGTCGCGCGGTCCATAAACCGGCTCGCCCGCCTCATTCAACTTCAGCGCCCCGCGCGGCGGCGCGTTGTGACCGCCCGCCGTCGGATCCTCCACCACCAAGCCGTTCACCTCGCCCTTGCTCTTCTTCACCAGCATCGTCGCCAGCGTCACCGACGACACGATCGGGAAAAACATCGGCCGCACCAGCTCCGGCCGCTCGCCGGGAAACATCGACTTCGGATCGAAACGCATCGCATGCCCCTCGCTCGCGCCGGTCACGTGCAGGCTGAACTCCGCCGGCTCCCAGGCCGCGAGCCGGTCGAGAATCTCCGGGATTTCCAGCGGAATCCCCGCCCCGATCAGCACCACGCTCACGCCCGCCAGCATTGCGCCGAGCAGCGACGGCAGCATCGGCGTCTGGATCTTATGCAGGAAATTGATGCCCACCATGCCGTCGTGACCTTCCTTCGCCAGATAGACCTCCGCGAAGTTCGCCACCACCATCAGCTCCTCCAGCGCCGCGCTTTGCTTGTCGCCGACCATCGGCTTCGCCGCAAACGGAGCGTCCTCCGGTTTTCCTCCCTCGACGAAGTAGCGATCGATCACCCGCTTCGCCATCTGCCTGCCGGGAAAGGCCGCCAGCGCCCGCCGCATGTGCCCGCCCGGATCGCCCGCCTGCAGGCGTCGCGTCAGGATCAGGTCGATCGCCGTGCCCGACACCACGCCGAGCTGGCCCAGCGACGCGACCGCCTTCGCCAGCCGCCAGTTCGAGATACCGAGGCCCATGCCTCCTTGGATGATGCGTGGAAGTTCCATGTCAGAAATGCGTGCCTGCGCATCCTCCGGACCCTCCCGCCGCCCGAGAAGCCCATTCCCCCGCCTCCGCAAGCCCCGCGCCGACTTCCGCAACCCGTGCGCAGGGAGGAAACCGCAGATGGACGCCGATGAACGAAGATCGGAAATTCCGGGTGGAGCTGTCTCCAAAAACTCAAAACATCTGCGTCCATCCGCGTTCATCTGCGGTTCCGAGAATCCGACCCTACCCAACCCCCTCAAAATCTGCTTCCTTCACCCCGTGACCGCGACGATCCACCACCTCTACACCTCGCCGGGACACAACTACTTCGGCCATCACGAAAAGCCGCCCGGCGAGCACGCCATCGTCGAGCACGACTCGCTCGAACTCGTCGCCGGCCGCGGCATCCCCGGCGACCGCTTCTTCGATTTCAAGAACGACTACAAGGGCCAGGTCACCTTCATCGACCTCGCCGTGGTCGATGCCATCCGCGCCCACGCCGATAGGCCCGACCTCCCCGCCGCCGCCTTCCGGCGAAACGTCGTCATCTCCGGTGTCGACCTCAACTCCCTCGTCGGCCAGCGTTTCGAACTGAACGGCATTCTGTTAGAAGGCACGCAGGAGTGCAGCCCCTGCTACTGGATGGACCAGGCCTGCGGCAAACCCGGCACCGAAGCCCTCATGAGAGGCCGCGGCGGCCTGCGGTGCCGCATTCTCCGCTCGGGCACGCTGAAAGTCGGCCCCGCCACCATCGGGCATTTCGCCGACTCGCGTTGAATCGCGCACGAAAGCCAGCTTTCGTTTGCGCCACTCCATGACGTGCGCCAGCGGTGAGGATTCGTCTCGAATCTCCCGCCATGACTCCCGACTCCTCTTCATCCCGCGGCCTCGGCCGCCGTTCGTTCATGAAACGGACGATGCTCGGCTCCGCCGCTTCCGGCCTGGGCACGCTCCATGCGGCTGAAAAGCCGATGCCAACCCGAAGCCCGCGCGACCGACGACCGCTCGCCCTCACCGTCAATGGCGAGGCCTATCATCTCTCGCTTGAGCCACGCGTCACCCTGCTCGATGCCCTGCGTGAAGTCGTCGGCCTCACCGGCACCAAGAAAGGCTGCAACCACGGCCAATGCGGCGCATGCACCGTCCTCGTCGATGGCCAGCGCGTCCTCTCCTGCCTCACCCTCGCCGCCCGTTGCGTCGGGAAAAAGATCACCACCATCGAAGGGCTCGCCGACACCGTCGATGACGAGCTGCATCCGGTGCAGGAGGCCTTCATTGACCACGACGCCTTCCAGTGCGGCTTCTGCACCAGCGGCCAGATCATGTCGGCCGTCGGCTGCATCCACGAAGGCCACACCGGCAGCGCCGACGAGATCCGCGAGTCGATGTCCGGCAATCTCTGTCGCTGCGCCGCCTACCCGAACATCCTCGCCGCGGTCGAGGAGGCGAAATCGAAAGTCAAAACCGACTGAAGCCATGATCCCCTTCACGCTCGACTCCGCCGACAATGCCACCGCCGCGCTCGAATCCTTCGGCGGCGAAAACTCCGCCTACCTCGCCGGCGGCACCACGCTCCTCGACCTCGCCAAGCTTCACGTGCTCACGCCGACCCACGTGGTCGATGTCGCAGGACTATCCAACACCGCGATTTCCCAAAACGACGGCCGTGTCCGCCTCGGCGCGCAGGTCACCATGGCGCAGGCCGCCGCCGATTCGTTTCTGAAAAAGAACTATCCGCTGGTCACCGAGTCGCTGGCCCTCGCCGCTTCGGCCCAGATCCGCAACATGGCCACCCTCGGCGGCAACCTGCTCCAACGCGTTCGGTGCAGCTACTTCCGCGACAACCACTCGCCCTGCAATAAGCGCGAGCCCGGCTCCGGTTGCGCCGCCATTGATGGCGAAAACCGCGGCCACGCCATCCTCGGCACCAGCGATCACTGCATCGCCTTCCATCCGTCCGACTTCTGCGTCGCCATGATCGCGCTCGACGCCACCGTCCACACCCGCCAGCGATCCGGCGGGACGCGCGAAATCCCCTTCGCCGATTTCCACCTGCTGCCCGGCGACACGCCACACAAGGAATTTGCCCTCAAGCCCGGCGAACTCATCGAGGCCATCTCTTTCCCCGAACTCCCCTACGCCAGCGCCTCGACCTACGAAAAGGTCCGCGACCGAGCCTCCTACCAGTTCGCCCTCGCCAGCGCTGCCGTCGCGATCGAGTTCGAGGGCGACACCGTCAAGGACGCCCGCGTCGCCTTCGGCGGCGTCGCCACCAAGCCCTGGCGCGCCAGCGAGGTCGAAAAGGTGATCATCGGCAATCCCCTCAACACCGAAACCCTCCAGGCCGCGGGAAAAGCCGCCGTCGCCGGAGCGCGCACCTTCGAGCACAACGCCTACAAGGTCCCGCTGCTCCAGCGCACCTTGGAGAAAGCCCTCACCGTCGCCGCCACCCGAGCCTGATTCTCCCATGAGCCAACTTTCCATCACCGCCCGCAAAGGCGAAACCTCCCAAGGCCTCGGCAAGCCGGCCAAGCGCATCGACGGCCTCGCCAAGGTCACCGGCGGTGCCCGCTACGCCGCCGACCACGTGCTGCCTAACATGGTCTTCGGCAGCTACGTCACCGCTCCCATTTCCATGGGAACCATCACCTCGATCGACACCGCGCCCGTGCTCGAAATCCCGGGCGTCCTCCGCGTGTTCACCCACGAGAACGCGCCGGAAATGGCCGATCTCAAACCCTTCGCCGCCGGCGGCACCGCGCAGCAGTCGAAGATGATCCTGCAAAGCCCCGAGGTCCTCTACCACGGCATGCCCGTCGCCCTTGTCGTCGCCGAGACGCTTGAAGCTGCCGAGGAAGGCGCGCGACGTCTCGAGATCAAGTACGACGACCTCCGTAGCGGCGCTCTCACCCTCGGCGCGGACAACGCCGAGTCCATCCCCTACGGCGAGGCGAATCCCGACTACGAAGACATTCAGATCGGAGATGCCGATGCCGCGGAAAAGAACGCCGCGCACCTCGTCCAAGGCACCTACACCACGCCGACCCAGCACCATCATCCGATGGAGACCTACTCGACGACAGTCGCCTGGGACGGCCCGAGACTCACCGTTTATGAGCCGTCACAGTTCCTCGTCGGCATGCAGAACGGCATCGCCGAGGCCATGGGCATCGAGCCCATGAACGTCCATGTCATCTCCCCCTTCGTCGGCGGCGCCTTCGGCTGCAAGGCGACCGTCACGCCGCACCTCGCGATGAACTGCGCCGTCTCCCGCCAGCTCGGCCGACCCCTCAAGGTCGCGCTCGGCCGCGAGCAGCATCCGACCATGGGCAGCTTCCGCTCGCCCGCGAAGTTCGACTTCACCCTCGGCTGCGATGCCGAGGGCAAGCTCACCGTCCTGCGCATCACCGACGAGCAGCTCACCTCGCGCTTCGACCCGGTCCACATGAACAGCGCCGAGCCGGTCACCCGCATCTACGCCTGCCCGAACATTCTCGGAAAAGTCCGCCTCACCCGAGCCGACTGCCCGAGCCCGGGCTTCATGCGCGCCCCTGCCGAGACGCCCGGCATGTTTCCGCTCGAAGTCGCCATGGACGAGCTCGCGGAAAAGGCCGGCATCGACCCCGTCGAGTTCCGCATCATGAACGAGCCGGACAAGGACCCGGTGAAAAACCTGCCCTACTCCAGTCGCATGCTCGTCCAGTGCCTCGAACGCGGCCGCGACAAGTTCGGCTGGTCCGATCGACCGAAGCAACCCAAGTCCGTCGAGAAAGACGGTGCCTGGGTCGGCTACGGCGTCGCCACCGCGCTCTATCCGACGAACATCTCCGTGTCCTTCATCGAGCTCGAATACGACTACGAAGGCCACGTGAAGATCTCCACCGCCGCCCACGATCTCGGCACCGGCCAGTGGACCGTCGTCGGCCAGGTCGCTTCCGAATGCCTCGGCGTCCCGCTCTCGAAGATCACCGTTTCCATCGGCGATTCCGACCTGCCCGCCGGCGCGTTGGCCGGTGGCTCGGCGACCACGCCGTCCATCTCCCGCTCCATCTACCAGGCTTCCCGTAGCATGGCCGAACGCCTCGGCGAGCTGTCCGCCAAGATGGAGACGCCGCCGTTTTCCGAGGAGGAAAGGAAAGACCTCAAGGTCGAGGGAGCGAAGCTCGTCACCAAGTCCGGCACCTCGGTCGAAATCGCCAAGATCCTCGAAGCCGCCGGCGAGACCACCGTTCTCGTTCGCGCCAACAACCCCGCGCCCGGCATGGGCACCAAGGGCTTGATGGGTTTCATGAAGGGCAAGCCGGTGCTCAATGGCTTCCATTTCGACGACCACACCGTCGCCTCCTGGGGCGCGCACTTCGTCGAGGTCCGCGTCGACAAGCTCACCCGCACCATCCGCGTCCCGCGCATGCTCGGCGTCTATGCGGCCGGCACCATCGTCAATCCGCTCACCGCCCGCTCGCAGATGATCGGTGGCATGATCTGGGGCCTCGGTGCGGGATTGCTGGAGGAAACGATGGCCGACACCAAGCGCGGAACCTGGGTGAACAAGGACATCGCCGAATACCTCATCGCCTGCCACGCCGATGCGATGGAGATCGAGTCGGAGTTCCTCGACGAAAAGGACACCGTCGCCAATCCGCTCGGCACCAAGGGCATCGGCGAACTCGGCATCGTTGGCATCAATGCCGCCATCGCCAACGCCGTTTACAATGCCACCGGCATCCGCGTCCGCGATCTGCCCCTCAGGCTTGAAAAGCTGCTCGACGAGGCTTGAATCAAGATATGGCGAGCCACACGTCCTCCATCTTGCGCCAGGCCGCGGAGTTGTCCGGCGAAACCGACCGCTGGGCCCTCGCCACGCTGGTGCAGGTCACCGGCAGCGCCTTGCGTCGGCCCGGCGCGCGCATGCTCATCTCCGACGACGGTCGCCTGCGCGGTTGTCTCAGCGGCGGATGCCTTGAGCCGGAAATCGCCCGCCGCGCGAGCGAGGTCATCGCCACCGGCCGAGCCGCGCTGCTCGAGTTCGACACCCGCCGCCACTACGGCTGCGATGGCACCATCGTCATCCTCATCGAGCCCTTCCCCGCCGCGCTCATCGAAGCCGGCCGGCTCGCCGCCGCGCGGAAATCTTTCCAGCTCGCCACGCCGCTCCAGGCTTCCTCCTCACTTCCAACACGCATCCTGTGCGAGGGCGAAAGCGGCGCCGATTGCTTCGTGGAGAGCGTCGATCCGCCCATCCGACTCCTCGTCGCCGGTGCCGGCACCGATGCCCTCCCGCTCGCCCGGCTCGCCACCGCGCTCGGATGGGATTTCACCTATCTTCTCGCTCACGATGACGTCCCGCCCGACCCGCAGGCCGACCTCCTCCGCGGCGAACCCGGCCAGTCCGAGATCGAGATCGACGCCCGCACCGCGGTCATCGTCATGACCCACAAGTTCGGTCGCGACGTCGCCTGGCTCACCCAATTCCTCGCCGCCGCGCCGCCCTACCTCGGCCTGCTCGGCAGCCGTCGCCGGGGCTCGTCCATCCTCAACGAGCTCGTTTCGCAGTCGCCCGATCTCATCGACGTCCTCGACGCCGTCCGCACCCCGATCGGCCTCGACCTCGGCGGCGAAAACCCCGAGGACATCGCGCTTTCCATCTGCTCCGAAGTCCAGGCCGCCCTCGCCGGTCGCGAGGCCCGACCGCTCTCCGAAGGCAGCGCGCCCATCCACGGCCGCACCGAGGTTCCCGCATGAAAACCGCCGCCATCGTCCTCGCCGCCGGCGGATCCTCGCGCCTCGGGCGACCCAAGCAACTCGTCGTCCACGAAGGCGAAGCGCTCCTCGCCTCGACCGTCCGCAAGATCGACGAGGCCGGCTTTTCACCCATCCTCGTCGTCCTCGGCGCCAGCGCCGATGCCTGCCGCAAGGTCCTCGAAGACGCCCCCGTCGAAATCGTCCACCACCTGAGCTGGCGCGAGGGCATGGGCAGCTCGCTCGCCGCCGGATCACAGGCCCTCGTCGCCGACCACCCCGAGGCCGAGGCCACACTCGTCGCCCTCTGCGACCAACCCCGCCTCACCACCGACCACTACCGCAAGCTCCGCGAAGCCACCCCGCCGGTCGCCACGATCTACGACGACCACCGTAGTTGTCCCGCCGTCTTCCCGCGCGAGTCCTTTTCCCAGCTCACCGCCCTGCAAGGTGATGCCGGCGCCCGCCACCTGCTGCGCGGCGCGGAGTCCATCCACGAAATCCCGGCCCCGGAAGGTGCCCTCGACCTCGACACCGAGGACGACCTCAAGCGTCTGGAAGGAGCTTGAGCGAACGCCTCCCGCGCCGACACACTCCGCCCGTGGATCGCCTCATCTCCACCGCCGAAGCCGACGCCCTCATCACCGCCGCCGTCCCCGCGGTCACGGCCGAGCGCGTGCCCTTGGCCGAGGCCCTCGGCCGCACCCTCGCCGCCCCCATCCTCGCCGATCGCGACCTCCCGCCCTACCCGCGTTCGATGATGGACGGGATCGCCTTCCACTCCTCCAGCGCCCAGCCGCTCGCCATCCAAGGCCTCCACGCCGCCGGCGATCCTCCCCCAGCTCCCCTTCAGCCCAACCACGCCTGGGAAATCATGACCGGCGCCAGCGTCCCCGCCGACTGCGACACCGTCATCCCCTACGAGGACCTTGAGTGGCTGCGGCGGCCCGCCGCAGGCCGTGGTAGCGGCGGCCCGCCGCAAACCCAGATCCAAGCCGCCTACCATCCCGGCCAATTCATCCACCCCACCGGCAGCGACGCCAAAGCCGGCGACATCCTCATCCCCGCTGGCCGCCTCATCGGCCCCGCCGAAATCGCCATCGCCGCCTCAGTCGGCGCGACCCACCCCGAAGTCGCCGCCCGCCCCCGCATCGCCCTCATCACCAGCGGCGACGAAGTCGTCCCTCCCGACGCCGCTCCCGAACCCTGGCAAATCCGCGCCTCCAACGGCCCGATGCTCGAAGCCGCGCTCCGCCAGCTCGGCCACGCCGCCGTTTCCCACCACATCCCCGACGAACCCGAAGCCGCCCGCGCCACTCTCCACCGAGCCCTCGACACCGCCGACCTCCTCATCCTCTGCGGCGGCATCTCGAAGGGCAAAAAGGACCTCATCCGCCCGCTGTTAGAGGAAAGACTCGGCCCGCCCGCCTTCCACGGCGTCCGCCAGCGCCCCGGCAAGCCCCTCGCCTTCTGGCCCGGCCCGCCCACCGTCTTCGCCCTCCCCGGCAACCCGGTCTCCGTCCTCGCCACCTTCACCCGCCACGTCATCCCCTTCCTCATCCGCCGCGAAGGCCGCGAGCCGCACCACCCGAAGCGCTTCCTCCCCAAAAACACCGAGCCCCTCCCCAAGTTCGCCTGGTTCCTCGCCCTCGACGCCGCGGGAAATCCCTTGCCGCCCCGCAATTCCGGCGACTTCGTCTCCATCTCCGGCCTCACCGGTTTCCTCGAAATCCCTCCCTCCTCCGACTTCACCCAACAGCCACTCTCCTTCTTCCCCCTTTATCCTTTTTCCTAGTCCCTTTCACCTCCCATGTCCCTCTCCCACATCAACGACTCCAACCAGCCCGGCATGGTCGACGTCTCGGCGAAAAACATCACCCCCCGCGCCGCCACCGCCGAGGCTTTGGTCCACGTCAACGAAGCCGTCGCCGCGCAGTTCGACGGCACCGATCTCGTCTCGAAAAAAGGCCCCGTCTTCCAGACCGCCATCCTTGCCGGCATCATGGGCGCCAAGCAAACCAGCAACCTCATCCCGCTCTGCCATCCGCTGCCGCTCGACAGCGTCAAGATCGACATCACCTTCACCGACCACACCGCCACCATCCGCTGCACCGCCAGGACCACCGGCAAAACCGGCGTCGAAATGGAAGCGCTCACCGGCGCCAGCATCGCCGCGCTGACCCTGCACGACATGTGCAAGGCCCTCGATCCCGCCATTACCATCACCCAGGTCCGCCTCGTGGAAAAAACCGGCGGCAAGTCCGACTTCGGGGGAAAAGCTGAAACGCTGAAAAGCTGAGATGCTGAAATCAAGAACCAGCTCACTTTCGCGTCTCCAGCTCTTCTCCTTTCAGCTTTTCAGCGTTTCAGCATTTCAGCGTTTATGAAATCCCTCATCCTCGCAGGCGGCCGCAGTCGTCGCATGGGCCGCGACAAGGCCGGCATCGAGCGTCCCGACGGCATCCGCCAGCTCGATCACCTCATCGCCCTCGCCCGTTCCGTTACGGAAGACGTCGTACTTTCGACCAACGATCCGCAGCTCGCGCCCGACGGCATCCCGACCCTGCCCGACCTCCACCCCGGCAGCGGCCCGCTCGCCGCGCTCGAGGCCTTCCACGCCGCGCACCCGACCGAGCCCGTCCTGCTGCTCGGCTGCGATCTATTCCTCCTCGACGCGGAAACCGTCCGCCATCTCATCGCCGGACGCGATCCTTCGGCGACCGCCACCTGTTTCACCAACCGCATCGACGGCCGACCCGAGCCCTTGTGCGCCATCTTCGAGCCCGGATCGCTGGAACACGTCGCCGACGTCGTCGCCCGCCAGAAGCTCTGCGCCCGCCATTTCCTCGAAGCCCTCGATCCGGCGGTCCTCGAACTCCCCAACCCCGTCGCCCTCGACAACGCCAACACCCCCGCCGACCTCGATGAAGCCTTCGCCAAGCTCCGGCACGGTGCCTCATCGAAGCCGGTGAAGATCCTCTACTTCGCCAAGCTCCGCGAAGCCCGCGGACTCGATGAGGAAAGCGTCGAAACCCTCGCCTGCACCGCCGGCGGACTCTACGAAGAGCTCCGTTTCCGCCACCGCCTCCCGCTCGAACTCGACGCCCTACGCTGCGCGAAAAACGGCGACTTCTGCGACTGGTCCACCCTCATCGAACCCGACGACGAAATCGTCTTCATCCCCCCCGTCGCCGGCGGATAAAAAAATGGAGCACAGGCGTCCCGCCTGTGAACCCCAGCAGCCCTGATGCCCTTCACCCTCCAATCCACCCCCCTCGACCCGCAAGCCCTCCGCGACGCCGTCCTCGACCCCGCGGCCGGCGGCTTCTGCTCCTTCGAAGGCTGGGTCCGCAATCACCACGAGGGCCGCTCGGTCGACCGCCTCGAATACGAGGCCTACGCCCCGCTCGCCGAGAAAGAGGGACAGCGCATCCTCGACGAAGCCCGCGAGCGCTTCGGCATCCTCCACGCCGTCTGCGCCCACCGCACCGGCCCCATCGAAATCGGCGGCCTGGCCGTGGTCGTCTGCGTTTCCTCCCACCACCGCGACGTCGCCTTTGAGGCCTGCCGCTACATCATCGACGAAGTGAAATCCCGCGTGCCGATTTGGAAAAAGGAACACTTCACCGATGGCACCAGCGGCTGGGTTCGTTGCGATCATTGTGCGGATTCCGGCCATGCCCCCTGAAGACTGCGCCTTTTTTATTAAAGATTTATTGATTATTTAGCAAAATTTTACTAACAGCCCGGGTGCCCCGCTAATGCACCCCACCGAACTCCCCCGTTCGGTTCTCCTGCCCCTCCGTCTCCTCCTCATGGGCTCCTGCGCATCCCCGTGCGCAGGAGTCACCGTGTGGATTGCTGGCTCGCAAGGAGGATCGATCGACTCTTCCGCGCACTGGTCGTCCGGCCTTCCCGGGTCGAACCAGACCGGCATGCTGTCGGGTGAGGACCAAGCCACGATCCAGCAGCATGACGATCTGGATGGCTTTTCGATCGAGTTTGTAGGTCGGTCGCACGTGAAATCCAACAGCCACGTCCGCGCTTCCTCCGCCACCGTCACGCTTTCCGAGGCAGCGGAGGTGGACATCAAGGGCGACCTGAGCCTGGGGGATGATTGGAACACGGGCACTTCGCACGTTCGGGTGGAGGACGCCGCCTCGCTCCGGATCGGGCAGGACTTAGTCGTGGGCGATCTGGCACGCGGGGCGATGATCATCGAGGGTGGCCTTGTGGATGTGGACCGGGATATGGAAATCGCCGGCGGCTGGGGAGGGATCGGCTCCGAAGTTCAGGCCGATGGAGGAATGCTCCGGGTGGGTGGCGATCTTTTCGTCGGCGAGACCATCACCGGCAGCCTGACGGTGGATGGAGGCATCGTGGTGGCCTCCAACGATCTCGTGATCGGCAAGGGCTCATCCACTGCCGGAAGCTATGTGGTTCTTGATGCCGGGTCGATTCAGGCCTCCTCGATCACCGTGGGAAACCAGTCGACCGCTACTTACAGCCAGACGGGAGGAGTGTGTACCACGGGTGGCACCATCAAGGTCGGTGCTTCCTCCTCGGCGGGAAACTCAAGCCTGACCCTTACGGGCGGAACCTTGGAGGGCGGTGCCTTGGAAGTCGGCCACGGGAATGCCGCCCACTTTTCGCAAAGCGGCGGCTCCAGTCATTTCCATGGTTCGGTCACCTTCGGAGTCCAGAATGGATACCATTCCACCTTCCATCTCTCCGGAGGGAGCTTTTCGACGGACGGAAATCTCGGCCTCAACACCTCCACCGTGTCCATCCTCAGCGGAGGACAGGCCCGGATCGGCGGCAATGTGGTGGTCGATTCATGGGGGACCTCGCTCCAGCTCTCCGGTGCCGATTTAAACGTCGCCGGAAATCTCGTCACGAGCCAAGGAGCCGGCGTGGTTCAGACCCAGGGTGCGGCCCGCATCACGGGAGACGTGAGGATGGGTTCCGGCTACTCGACTTACCAGCTTCTGGGCGGCTCGCTTGCCGTCGGCGGCACGCTGACCAACCAGGGAGATGCCTCCCGCTTCGAGTGGCGAAGTGGCGGCACGCTGGCCGCCTTCGAGTCCGGCGGCACGATTCACGCTTCCGGCGCTTTTGTCGGCGGCCCCGGGGCGGTTCTCGACCTCAACCAGGAACTCGAGGTCTTGTCGATTTCCGGCACGCTGATCCTGGACGGATTGGTGATCGACGGCTACGACCTCCAACTTGGCTCGCGGGTGACCCAGGCCATCGAAACCGGAACGATCACCCTGATCGCCGCCAACGCGATCGCCGGCACCTCGGTCTCGCTCCTCGGATTCAGCAGCGACATCGGACGTCAAATCCAAGCTGGCGAGGTCTTCGACGCCGCCAGCGAGGCGGTCTGGTGGTTCGATGTATCCAGCGACAGCGTCGATCTTTTCTGGAGTGTTCCGTCCGGAGTTGTTCCTGAGCCCGGCCCCCCGATGCTGCTCGCATTTGCGGCTCCATTTCTGCTTCGCCGCCGGCGGTGAAATTGAGGGCTGCCCGAGATCCAGCTAACACGAAAAAGCGCCCGCGGGCTGACCCACGGGCGCTGGAATTTCTGAGCGAGCGTCGGAGCGATTACTCCTTGTCCTCGGCGGCCTCCGCTTCCTCCTGGGCGGGAGCGTCCTCCGCCGGCTCGTCGGCCTTTTTCTTGGCCTTCGGCTTCTTGGCTGGCGCTTCCTCGGCCTCGACTTCGACCGGAGCCTCATCCTCGGCCTTCTTGGCCTTGGACTTCTTGGCCGGCGCTTCGGCAACCTTGGCTTCCACCGGGGCGACGTCTTCCGCAGGAGCTTCCGCGGATTGGTCGACCCACTCGATCACGGCCATCGGCGCGGCGTCGGTCATGCGGGCGCCGAGCTTGGTGATGCGGCAGTAGCCCCCTTCGCGCTTGGCGGCGAGCGGAGCGACTTCTTCGAACAGCTTCTTCGCGACGTCCTTGTGGCGCAGGAAGGCGACGGCCTGGCGGCGCGCGTGCAGGTCACCCCGCTTGCCGAGCGTCACCAGCTTTTCCGCCACCGGGCGGAGAGCCTTGGCTTTCGCAAGGGTCGTGCGGATGCGACCGTGCTCGATCAGGCTGCAGGCCAGATTGGCGAGGAGCGCCCGACGGTGGTCGGCGGTGCGCTTCAGTTTGACGGTTTTGCTACGGTGTCTCATCGGGTGTTTCCCTTCCTAAATTATCAGTCGTCGAGGTTCTGGGCGATCAGGTCGGCGAGCCCGACCGGAGCCTCGTCTTCGACACCCAGGCGCGGCGCCGGCGCGGCACCCACCGGACCGGTGAGCAGCGACGGATCGAGCGACATTCCCAGGCCGAGGCCGAGTTCGGACAGCTTGTCCTTGATTTCGTTGAGCGACTTCTTGCCGAAGTTGCGGTACTTGAGCATTTCCGCCTCGGTCTTCATCGCGAGCTGACCCACGGTCGTGATGTTCGCGTTGTTGAGGCAGTTGGCGGCGCGGACCGAGAGTTCGATCTCGTTCACCGACATGTTGAGAAGTTTCTTGAGCGCGGCGTTTTCCTCGCTCGCCTCGGCCGGTGCTTCCTCGAAGGAAACGGCGTTCTCATCATAGTTGACGAACACGTCGAGGTGGTGGCGGAGGATTGCCGAGGCTTGCAAGAGCGCGTCCTGCGGGGTGATGCGGCCGTCGGTCCAAATGTCGAGGACCAGCTTGTCGAAGTCGGTCATCTGACCCACGCGGGTCGCATCGACGCCGTATTTCACGCGGGTCACGGGCGAGAAGATCGAGTCGATGGCGATGACGCCGATCGGCTGGTCCTTGCGCTTGTTTTCATCGCCGGTGGAGAAACCACGGCCGACGCGGACCTCGAATTCGCAGTCGAACTTCACCTTCTTGTCGAGGTGGCAGATGACCTGATCCTTGTTGACGACCTCGTAGTGGTTGTCCTCCTGGATGTCACCGGCGGTCACCACGCCTTCCTTTTCGACCTTGAGATTCAGGATGCGGGCTTCCTTGTCGTGGTGTTTGAACTTCACCTTCTTGAGGTTGAGGATGATGTCGGTGACATCCTCAACCACGCCGGGGAGGCTCGAAAATTCGTGCTGCACGCCCGCGATGCGGACGGAGGTGATGGCGGCGCCTTCGAGGGATCCGAGGAGCACGCGGCGGAGCGAGTTGCCGAGCGTGTGGCCGTAGCCGCGTTCGAAGGGTTCCGCCACAAACTGGGCGTAGACGTCGGAGGCGGTTTCCTCGTTGCGAACGAGGCGGTTCGGGATCTCGAAGCGAGACAGTGTGGTCGTTGACATGGTGGATTCGATGTGCCGGGTTTCCCTTCGGTGCGCAGTGGAGGAAATGACTGGGATCACCCCCCTCCGGAGGACCAACGGCGGTTCGGTTGGATCGCGCGGGCGGGGACTAAAGGGGACGTCTTCGGGATTGGCAAAGCAAATTTTCCGCGCTACGCGTGATTTTTCCCGCCTCCAACAATGCCCCTGCCCGCGGCTCCAACAGAATTTCAAAATCCAGTCGCGTTCTGGATCCCGGGTGTTACGTTAAGGCGTGAAAGCCGCGTCCTCTACCCAATCACCCGCGATGAAATCCAAGCGGAACCTGACCCGGTTCACCTACGAGAACACCGCCTTCCAAGGCTGGCGCCTGTGCATCAGTCGTGGTGGTGCGACCTTCACCAAGTATTATTCCGACAAGCAATACGGCAGCGGAAAGAAAGCACTGGATGCTGCCGAAGGAGCCTTGGAGGAGGTGAAGGACGTCATTTCCCGTTCCCGCAGGGTGCAAGGAAAACTCAGCGACTCGACAGTCCGGAAGATCGAGAAGATCCTCTCGAAGTCCTGACCGTCCATGCCGAGTTCCCCTCCCCCCTCCATCCACTGGTTCCGCCGCGACCTCCGCATCTCCGACAATCCCGCCCTGCTGCAGGCCTCCCGGTCCGCGGACGCGGTCGTGCCCGTTTATATTCCGAGCACCTGGCAGGAGCATCACTCGTGGACCGGTCCCAACCGGCAATCCTTCCTTTGCCAGTCGCTCGCAAGTCTGGCCAAGAATCTCGAAACCCTGAGAGGCCGCTTGATCTGCCGCTCCGGTGACCCGATCCGGGTTCTCGAAAAACTGGTCCGCGATACCGGGGCAACGGCCATTCATTTCAACCGCGATCCGGATCCCCACGGTCAGGGGGTGGAGAAGAAGCTCCAGGCGGCGTGCGTGGAATGGGGAATCGAGTGCCACGGCTTCCACGAGCATACGCTTCACGGACCCACCGAGGTGCTGACAAAATCCGGCGATCCCTATCGGGTCTATACCCCTTACTCGAACAACTGGCTTTCCCTGCCCAAGGCAGAACCCGCGGGAAAGCCGGGCATGCTCAACACGCCGGCGGACATCGACTCCGAGGAGGTTCCCGACCTCGGTCACTGGGGTTTGCCCAAACCGGCCGAGGGCATTCTCGAAGGGGGCGAGCGGGCGGCGATCGAGCGACTGAACACCGCGGTGGCCGAGCGGATTTCGGACTACGGGGAAAAGCGCGACATTCCCGGCACGGCCGGCACCTCGCGCCTCTCGCAGGACCTCCGCTTCGGGCTCCTTTCCATCCGCAAGGTCTTCACGGAGGTGAGCAAGGCCCTCGGCCGCGCTCGCTCCGCCTCCAGCAGGAAAAGCATCGAGACCTACATCAAGGAGCTCGCCTGGCGGGAATTCTACATGGCAATCCTCCACCACTATCCGCACGTGCTGGAGGAGGAGTTCAATCCGGACTGGCGTGGACTCCCGTGGGATGAGCCCGGCGATCTTTTCGAGGCCTGGAAAAACGGGCTCACCGGTTTCCCGCTCGTGGATGCCGGCATGCGCCAGCTCCGCGAGACCGGCTTCATGCACAACCGTCTGCGCATGGTCGTCGCCATGTTCCTGACCAAGGACCTCCACCTCGATTGGAGACTGGGCGAAAGCTACTTCATGCAGCACCTGGTCGATGGCGAGATCGCATCCAACAACGGCGGCTGGCAGTGGTCGGCCGGGACCGGCGCCGACGCCGCTCCCTACTTCCGCATCCAGAATCCGTGGTCACAGTCCGCCCGCCACGATCCCGGGGGCGACTACATCCGGAAATGGGTGCCCGAACTCAAGGACGTGCCTGCCAAACGGCTCCACGAGCCCCCCGCCGACCATCGGCCGCTGGCCAAGGATTATCCGCTGCCCATCGTCGACCACAAGAAAGAGCGCGAGCGAACCTTGGCCATTTTCAAGAAGCACAAGGCCGCAAAGGGTTGACCGGGTCACGATTTTCTAACGCATGTCCGCCGCCCACGACCGCCTTTCCGGGATCATCCGCCTCTACGGGCGGGATGCCTTCGAGAAATTCCTTTCCTCAACCGTGTTGGTAGCCGGGATCGGCGGAGTCGGATCCTGGGTGGCGGAGAGCCTCGCCCGCAGCGGGATCGGCCACCTGATCCTCGTGGATCCCGATGACCTCTGCGTCACCAACACCAACCGCCAGATTCACGCCCTCGACGGAAATTTCGGCCGGGCCAAAGTCGATGCCATGGCCGACCGGCTGCGGGCCATCCATCCGGAGATCCGGATCACCCCCGTTGCCTCCTTTTATTCCGAACGCACCTCCGACGAGATCCTCGGCCTCGGACCGGATGCAGTGGTGGATGCCATCGATTCGCTTCGCGCCAAGTGCCACCTGCTCGCCGCCTGCCGGCAGCGCCAACTCCCCACCATCACCTCCGGAGCGGCCGGCGGCCGGACCGATCCGACCCGGCTGCGTGTCGATGACCTTTCCCGAAGCGGCCGCGATGCCCTGCTCGCCTCGGTCCGCCGCAAGCTGCGCGACGAGCACGGTTTTCCGCCCGCCGCGAGCAAGGGCGACCCCGAACCCTTCGGCATCCAGGCCGTCTTCTCCGACGAGCGCCCGGTTTATCCGACCTGCGAGGGTGGCACCAGCCACGAGCGACCCGCGAATCTCCCCGGGGCCATCGGTTGCGATGCCGGCTACGGCTCCTGCACCCAGGTCACCGCCGCGTTCGGGCTGGTCTGCGCGTCCAGGATCCTCGACCTCCTCCGTTAGATCGTTTCATCCGCTCCCGCGGGAAAAAATCCGTGCCCGCTGGCGCGCAACCTTCTAGTCGTTCTTCCAATGGCTCTGCTCGACGTCCGGCATCTCACCACCCGGTTCCATACCCGCAACGGCGTCGTCCACGCCGTCGAAGATGTTTCCTTTTCCGTCGAGCCCGGGAAAACCCTCGGCATCGTCGGCGAATCCGGCTCCGGCAAGTCGGTCTCCTGCTACTCCCTGCTCGGGCTGATTCCCCAGCCGCCGGGCCGCATCCACTCGGGGACGGCGGTTTTCGATGGGGTCGATCTTCTCTCCTGCGGGGAAAAGGCGCTCCGCGGCATCCGCGGCAAGCGGATCTCGATGATCTTCCAGGATCCGATGACCTCGCTGAATCCCTACATGCGAATCCAGGAACAGCTTACCGAACCATTGGAGATCCACGAACGCATGCGCGGAAAGGCCGCCTATCATCGGGCGGTTGAAGCGCTGGCCGAGGTCGGCATCCCTGATCCGGAAAAGCGGATCACCGCCTACCCGCACGAGTTTTCCGGGGGCATGCGCCAGCGGGTGATGATCGCCATGGCCCTGATCACCCGGCCCGAGCTGCTGATCTGCGACGAACCGACCACTGCCCTCGATGTCACGGTGCAGAAACAGGTGCTCGACCTGATCCGCGAGCGCCAGCGCAAGCTCGGCACGGCCGTGATTTTCATCACCCACGACCTCGAGGTGGTGTCGCAGGTTTGCGACAACGTGAACGTGATGTATGCCGGCCGCATCGTGGAAAGCGCTCCGAAGCAGGAGCTGTTCAAGCGTCCCCTCCACGCCTACACCCGCTCTCTTTTGCAGAGCATCCCGGCCCGTCATCGCAAGGGCGAGCCGCTTTACACCATCCCCGGCCTGCCGCCGGACATGTCCGACCCGCCTCCCGGCTGCGCCTTTCATCCGCGCAATCGCATTGGAAAACCCGAACTCTGCATCACCGACCGGCCGCCGGAGCTGGCGGAGATCAAGCCCGGGCACTACGCCCAGAAGTGCCCCGGCTGCCTCGCCTAGCCCAGCGAAGCCGCGGAGTTCGGAAAACGAAAAAGGCGAGGGTGACACCCCCGCCTTTTCCAGATCGGACCTGGGAACAACTCAGCTCGTCACCCGCATGGGCATGATGACGTAGAGGAAATTGCCGTCGATGCGGACCACGCCGGGGCTCATCTCGTCGATGAGGTCCAGATAGACCGTCTCCTCCTCGAGGTTCTGCAGCGGCGCCTTCAGGAACTCGGGGTTGAAAGCGATCTGGAGGTCGTTCGAATCGTAAGGGACTTCCATCGTTTCGCGGGCCTCGCCGACATCCGGCGAGTTGGCGGTGACCTCGACCTGGTTCGGCGTGAAGACCAGCTTCACCGAGTTCGACTTGTCCGAGGACAGCAGCGAGACACGGCGGACGGTCTCCAGCGTCGCTTCGCGGGGAAGCTCGACACGAATGCTGGAATCCCCCGGGATGACCTGGCGATAGTTCGGGTAGTTGCCCTCGATCAGCTTGCTGACCAGCAGGTGGTCGCCGATGGAAAAGGAAATCTGGTTGTCGCTCAAGCGGACCAGCACCTCGCCCTCGGTGCCAAGAAGCCGCTGGAGTTCCTGAACGGCCTTGGTCGGCACGATCACGTCGGCTTCCTGGCTGGCGGGGAATTCGAGGTCGCTCTCCACCATCGCCAGGCGCCGGCCGTCGGTCGCCACAAGCGTCAGCTTGCCCTCGCGGAACGAGGTGTAGATGCCGTTGAGCACATAGCGGGTCTCATCGGTGGAAATCGAATAGGCGGTTTTCTTCAGGCCATCACGCAGGAGCGACTGGGGAATGCGGTATTCCTTGGCATTTTCGAAATCGGGGAGCGGCGGAAAGTCGTCCTGCCCGAGGCCGATGATCTTGAAGAACGACGGACCGCACTGGATGGAGGCCACGTTTTTCGCATCCACCGAAATCTCCACCTCGCTGGCGGGGAGCTCGCGGATGATGTTGACCAGCCGCTTGGCGGGAAGCGTGGTCGCTCCCTCCTTGCTGACCGAGGCCTCCACGGAGCCGGTGATGCCCACGTCGAGATCGGTCGTGGTCAGCCTCAGGCGACCCTCTTCCGCAACCAGGAGAACGTTGGAAAGAATGGGGAGCGTGGTTCGGGTACTGACGACGTGTTGGACCTTCTGCAGCCCCTCCAATAGGGCTTCTTTGGAAACAGTGAACTTCATGGCTCGGGTACCGCCCCGATTTGTAGGACGGCGGGGCCATGCTCTCCGCATTTCCAAAGGCTTGGCAAGCCTTCGTTTGGAGAGAAAGCCCGCTTCCGGGGATCAGCGGGCCTCGCTGAATTTCAAAAACTTTCGGAAGTCCCTCAGCGTCTGAGTTCCGACTGGATGCGATCGATCCGGTCGCGCAATTCGGAATCGCTGTCGATCAGCGAGGTGACCTTCCGCACGGCGTGGATCACGGTTCCATGGTCCCGCCCGCCGAAGGCCTCGCCGATCTCGATCAGCGAACTCTTGGTCAGCGTGCGGCTGAGGTACATGGCCACTTGCCGGGGCCCCGCGATGCTCGCCGGCCGCCGGCGGCTGGTCATGTCGGCGAGGCGGATGTCGTAATGCTCGGCCACCATGCGCTGGATCGAATCGATCGTGACCTGCCTGACGTTTTCCTCACGGAAAAGATCGCGCAGCAGGTGTTCCACCTTTTCCACCGTCACCTGCTCGCCGGCCAGGGAGGCGTAGGTACCCACGCGCATCAGGCCGCCTTCCAGCCGGCGGACATTGGATTTCAGGCGCTCCGCGAGCAGGCGCAGGATCCCGTCATCGACCCGCACGCCCCACTCCTCGACCTTCTTGTGAAGGATGGCCAGGCGGGTCTCGAAGGCCGGCTGCTGGAGCTCCACGGTGAGGCCGCATTCGAAGCGGGAAACCAGCCGCGGCTCGAGTTGCTTGATTTCCGAGGCCGGGCGGTCGCTGGTCAGGATGACCTGGCAGTGACCGTCCATCAGCGTGTTGAAGGTGTGGAAGAACTCCTCCTGGGAACGATCCTTGCCGCCGAGAAACTGGACGTCATCGATCAGCATCAGCTCCGCGGTCCGGTACTTGTGGCGGAAACGGGAGAGATCGCCCTTGCGGACCGCCTCGATGAACTCGTTGATGAATTTTTCGCAGGTGAGATAGACGACCTTGGCTCCTTCCACCCGTTTGAGCCACTCCTGGCCGACGGCCTGCATGAGGTGGGTTTTACCCAGCCCCGGTCCGCCATGGATGAACAAGGGATTGAAGGCTCCGCCCCGGCCCTCGGCCACCGCTTCACAGGCGGCGTGGGCGAACTGGCTGTTGGCTCCCACCACGAAGGCATCGAATGCAAAGGAGGGATTCAATCCGGCCCGCTTCAGGCGCTTGTCGAAGACCAGCGGCACATCCGACGCCCGGGTTTCCGGGAACCAGTCCGAGGGCTTCGCGGCTTCCGCCGGGTCTGCCGCGGCGTCGGTCGGGACATCTTCGGTCGGTTCCACGACCTCGATCCGAACCTGCACCAGATGATCGCATACCTCACCTAACACCGACTTCAGTTCGTCCAGGTAGTTGGTTTCAATCCAGACCTGATGGATCTCGTTGGGAACCTCCACCGTGGCCACCCCGTCGGCCACCGGGCCGAGCTTCGCCGCCTTGAACCATCGTTCGAATGCATCGCCTCCCACCATCGGGCTCAAAAGTCCGCACGCCGAGGTCCAAACCTCCCTGCCGTCCTCCTTCGCTCCTACCTCCGCTTCGCTGCACACTCCCGCCGGTTCCATTGCTTTCTCCAAGTCTTTCGATCGTTCAATTCCTCTGGGTTTCACTCGCGGGTGGGGATTCGGGGTTCCGTCGCGAGACGACATGCCCCGGTTTACTCCCGCCGGGCGGTCGTCGGGAAACCGTTTTCTCGCCACTCTAACAGAACAAGGAAGGACGGTCGTTTCCACAAGGGTTCCACGCCGAATTTTTTTTAGAACTTGACCCGAAATTTGGTTCGTTCTCCCAAACTTTCAAGCTCATCTAAAATCCTTGGAAAAGCACTTAACCTGTTGATTTCCAGATGATTTTGAGCAAATAAGCCCCCTCGTTTTCACGTGACGCCCCCGTCACACGAGCTGGGGAGGCCGACGCTTCCCTCCCAAGATTCCTGAACCTCAGCTAGTTCCTTGCAAAACCCGTCCTACATCATTTTCGTACTCACCTTGGCGCGGCCGACCGTATGGCGCGGAGCGAGGAGAAAACCGAAGAGGAAGGTCACGACCGAAGTGACGGGCCAGGCCCAGGCATAGCACCAGAGCGGGACCGGTTTTCCCTCGGCGAGGGCGACGGGATCGAAGGTGTGCAGGGGGGCCAGCCAAGCGAGGGGCAGCCCGGCCTTTCCCCACAGGACCCAGAAGTCCGCCCGGATCAAGGCGACCAGAAGGAACGACACCGCCGCGCCGAGAGCAAGGCCCCGGATGCTGCCCCGGCCGAGCATGGCGCAGGCCATGATGCCGAGCAGCGGACCGACCGTGTAGCTGGTCATGCCGAAGGCCAGCGGCAGGATGGGGATGCCCTCTTTGGCCACGTTGAGCAGCAGCGTGAAGCCGGTCAGCGCCACGCCCCAGAAGATGACCAGCAGGCGCGACTTCCAGACGAGGTTGAGCCCTTCCAGCTCCTCGTCGGTGCGGTCCTCCGGATGATACATCATCGAGAGGGTGGTCTGGCTGAGCGCGGCAAGGATCGAATCGAGGCTGGAAATGGAGGCCGCAAACACGCCGGCGAGCAGCAGGCCGCTGATCCCGGTCGGCAGCACGGTGACGATCCACATCGGGAACACGTAGTCGTGCTCGCCGGGGAGAAGGACCTTGCTGCCGGCGATCGTTTCCCCTCCGGCCTTCACCAGCGCGGCCTCGTCCGCATTGAAGGGATGGACGTGGTAGTGGACGAAAAGCGCGGCACCGACCAGCAGCATCAGCAGCGTCAGAATCTGCCCGAAACAGCTGAAGACGAGCGCTTTCGAGGCATCCCTGGCGTTGCGACAGCAGAACATCCGCTGGGCGTTGAGTTGATCGACCCCGAAGGAGGTGAGATTCTGGAACGGCACGGCGATGATCGCCACCCAAAAGGTGAACTGCAGCTCGGCGCGGAAGCCGGGGGTGAAATCCAGCAGCTTCGTGCGACCGAATCCGCGCGCCGTTTCCCAGAACTCGCCCCACCCGCCCTGCAGGCTGCCGACGATCCAGACCAGCGCGATGACCCCGCCCAGGGCGAAGATCGCGAACTGCAGGACGTCGGTCCAGATGACCGTGCGCATGCCGCCCATCAGCGTCCAGCCGATCGCGAACACGCCGATGATCAGGATGCTGGTCTCGATCGGCATGCCGGTGACGACCTTGAGCGGGATGGCCGCCACCAGCACGCGGACGCTCTGGCCGAGGATGCTGCCGGCGGTGAAAAGCACGGTGGCCACCGATTTGGCCCCGCGCCCCAGGCGTCTCCCCATGTAGTCGTACGGGCTGTAGATTTCCTGCTCGTAATAGAGCGGCACCAGGTACTTCGCGACCACGAAGCGGGCGAGGATCGAGCCGATCGCCCACTGCAGGTAGGTGAAATTGCCCTCCATGGCGAACAACATGCCGGGCACGCCGATGAAGGTGACGCCGCTGATCTCGGTGGCGATGATCGAGCCGCTGACCGCCGGCCAGGGCAGTGAGCGCCCGCCGAGAAAGAAATCGCGGATGGTCGCCTGGGTGCCGCTCATGCGGTGGCCGATCCAGGTGCACAGCCCGAGGTAGCCGAAGAGCACCAACCAATCGATCCACGTGAAATGAACGGAAATCCCTGCAAGCGGCATGGCGGACCCTAGGAACCCCTGACCCGGTCCGTCCACGACGGATTTGCGCCCCGCCGGCCGGGCGTTCATGCTGTCCGCGTGCAACATCCCGAACTCGCCGCCCTGCTCCGCCGCCGGCTGGAGATCATCGCCGACCGCGACTGGTATGCCCGCGATCCCGCCGGGCACCTCGAGGCCCTGAAAGAGGTATCCGGGGAAATCACCGCCTGGCACGCGGCCCACCGCGGCACCCTCCCGGCCAGGCTCGAGCATTTCCTCACTGGCTGCTCCTACGACAAGGCGCTGAAATACATCGAGTCCGACAGCGGCTGACGGTCTTTTTCGAAATCAATCCCATACCGCTCTTGCCCCGCCGCGAGGGCGAAAGGTAGTCTCCGCCAGCTTGTCGGACTCACGCGGAACACACATCGTCGGCATCCTCCCAGCCCGCTGGGGGTCGTCCCGCTTCCCCGGAAAGCCCCTTCACCTCATCGCCGGCAAGCCGCTGATCCAGCATGTGTGGGAACGGTGCCGCCAATGCACCAAGCTCGACGCGCTGGCGATCGCCACCGACGACGCGCGCATCCAATCGGCCGCCGAAGCCTTCGACGCGCGGGTCATCATGACCTCGCCCGACCATCCGACCGGCACCGACCGCATCGCGGAGGCGCTCGGCTCGCTGCCGCAGGCCAGCCACATCGTCAACATCCAGGGCGATGAACCCCTGATCGAGCCGGCCTTGATCGACGAACTCGCCGCCGTGATGGCCGCCGACCCCGCCCTCGACATGGCCACCGCCGCCAACCCGCTCGATCCCGCCGATCCGGCCGTCCACGACCCGAACGTCGTCAAGGTCGTCACCGCGCTCGACGGCCGGGCGCTGTATTTTTCCCGTTCCCCGCTACCCTTTTTCCGCAATGCGGTGGACGGCCTTCCGGTCTACCGCCACAAGGGCATCTACGCCTACCGCCGTAGCTTTCTGGAAACCTTCGTCACCTGGCCGCCCTCGCCGCTGGAGCGGGCCGAGTCACTCGAGCAGCTCCGTGCGCTTGAAAACGGCGCCTCGATCCAGGTCATCCCCACCACCGACACCTCACCCGGCGTTGACACGCCCGAGCAGGCCCTCGAAATCGAAAGACTTCTCGCTGAATCCTGAAATCTAGCACCCTCGCAAACTTCCCGTGAAATTCATCTTCGTCACCGGCGGCGTCGTCTCCTCCCTCGGCAAAGGCCTGGCGGCCGCCTCGATCGGCACCCTGCTCGAACACCGCGGCCTCAAGGTGCTGATGCAGAAGTTCGACCCCTATCTCAATGTCGACCCCGGCACCATGTCGCCGTACCAGCACGGCGAGGTCTACGTGCTCGACGACGGCGCCGAGACCGACCTCGACCTCGGCCACTACGAGCGCTTCACCTCCGGCGTGCTCTCGCGGATGAACAACCTGACCTCGGGCCAGGTTTTCGACGCCGTGATCCGCAAGGAGCGCAAGGGCGAATACCTCGGCAAGACCGTCCAGTTCATCCCACACGTGACCGATGAGATCAAGGCACGCCTGCACAAGGTGAAGGACGACAACCCGGACGTCGACGTGCTCATCACCGAAATCGGCGGCACGGTCGGCGACATGGAGGGCCTGCTTTTCCTCGAAGCCCTGCGCCAGTTCGCGCTGGAGGTCGGGAAGGAAAACGTCTGCTTCATCCACGTCACCCTGCTGCCCTACATCAAGGCCGCGGGTGAGGCGAAAACTAAGCCCACCCAGCAGTCCGTGGCCAAGCTGCGCGAGATCGGCATCCAGCCGGACATCCTGATTTGCCGCACCGAGACCGACCTCGACGAGGACAGCCGGCGCAAGATCGCCATGTTCTGCAACGTCGAGCGCAAGAACGTGGTCGCCTTCCGCGATGTCGCCCACACCATCTACGAGTGCCCGCTCGACCTGCGGCGGGACAAGATCGACCGCCTGGTCGTCGACAAGATCGGCCTCGGCCACACGCCCTCACCGGCGCTGGAGGACTGGGAGACCTTCGTCCAGAAGATCATCAAGCCCCGCAACCGCACGGTCATCGCCGTGGTCGGGAAATACATCGAGCTGCAGGACGCCTACAAATCGATCTACGAGTCGCTGATCCACGCCGGCGCCCGCCACGACACCAAGGTGGAGATCGTCCGCGTCGAGGCCGAGGCCATCGAGCTGCGCGGCGCGGCCGATGCGATCGGCTCGGTCCACGGCATCCTCGTTCCCGGCGGCTTCGGCGACCGCGGCATCGAGGGCAAGATCCTCGCCGCTCAGTACGCCCGGGAAAACAAGATTCCCTATTTCGGCATCTGCCTCGGCATGCAGATCGCCACCATCGAGTTCGCCCGCGACGTGTGCGGCCTGGAAGGCGCGAACTCGACCGAGTTCGACAAAAACACGCCGCACCCGGTCATCTGCCTTCAAGAAGAGCAGAAGGGCGTCCAGGACATGGGGGCCACCATGCGGCTCGGCTCCTGCGAGAGCATTCTTTTCGCCGGCACCAAGGCCGCGGATCTCTACGGAGGCGTGGAACGGATCCACGAGCGGCACCGCCACCGCTACGAGTTCAACTCCGACTATCAGGACCGCCTGCAGAAGGCCGGATTGGTGATTTCCTCGGTCTCGGCGGAAGAAGGACTGGTGGAAATCGTGGAAGTCCCCGACCACCCCTACTACGTCGCCTGCCAGTTCCACCCCGAGTTCCAGTCGAAGCCCAACCAGCCCCACCCGTTGTTTTCGGGCTTCGTCCAGGCCGCGCTGGAGCACGCTCACCGCGAGCTGCACGCCTGATTTCGCTTCTCCCTTGCCAATCCCGAAAGCGGGCCTTAACACTCCCGCCCGCCCGCGGAACCCCGCGGCTCCGGCTCTTTCAGGACCCGTATTTCAACGGATAGAATGGCGCCCTCCGAAGGCGCAGATGCAGGTTCGATTCCTGCCGGGTCCGCCAGCCTCCGCCCATTTGGGGGAAGCTTCTTTTTGCGACCCGCATCCACGGGCCGCGGACATGAAAAAGCCCGACCTCATCGGTCGGGCGTTTCTTTTTCAGCTTCCCGCGAGCCGGTCCTTCAGCGAGGTCAGCTCCTTGCGCCACTCCTCGAACTCGCCCTCATCCTCCCACTGATCGCGCAGCTCGGAGGGCTCGTTGAAAATGCGGTCGACCACCTTGCGGGCGCGCTTGGCGCGGCTGGTGTCGGACTCGAACTCCTGCTCGTCGATCCACTGCTCCAGCGCATCGGTGTCCTCGGCGGTCGAGCCCGGCTGGCCGTTGATCCATGCCACCACCTCGGCGGCCGCAATCCCCTCCTCGCCCTGCTGTGCTTCGATGAAATCGTCGCCGGCGGCGAGGATGGACGAAAAGGCCTCGTCGATCATCTCCCAGCCGTTGGATTCCACCAGCTCGGCCAGCCAGTCGGCGGCGGTGTCATTTGCGAAAGCAGTCGTGTCCCATGAACCCATGGCCGTGTTTCAGCCTAGCGTTCCGGGCCTGTCAATCGTTGATGCGGATCTCTTCCGGGTCCCATGACACAGTGGGATATTCAAGATCCAGATCCTGCAGGGTGTCGGCGAAAAGCCGCCCCACCGCGAGGTTGCGGAACCACTTCCGATCGGCCGGAATCACATACCACGGAGCATGCCGGGTGCTGGTCTTTGAAATCAGGTCCTCGTAGGCGTGCTGGAACTCAGCCCACCGTTCCCGGTCGGCCAGGTCATCGGGCAGGAATTTCCAGTGCTTGTTGGGATTCCTGAGCCGCGCCTCCAGCCGGCGCTTCTGCTCGGCCTTGGAGATGTGGAGGAAGAGCTTGAGGATCGTCGTGCCCTCCTCGGCGAGCATCTGCTCGAAATCGGTCACGTGGCGGTAGCGACGTTTCCATACCTCGTCCTCGTAGAGCTTCTTCACCCGCACGGCGATGATGTCCTCGTAGTGGCTGCGATTGAAGACGGTGATGCCGCCGCTGCGCGGCACGTGGGGGTGGATGCGCCACAGGAAATCATGAGCCAGCTCCTCCTCGGTCGGCTTCTTGAACGACTTCACGGTGATGCCCTGGGGATCGACCGAGGCGAACACGCTCTTCACGCAGCCGTCCTTTCCGCCGGTGTCCATGGCCTGGATGATCACCAGCACGCGGTGCTTGCCCTGGGCGTAGAGGACCTTCTGCTGGGCCTTGATTTGAAGGGCGATCTCCGCGAACAGCGCCTCGCCGTCCGACTTGCTGCCGTCCGGAAAAATCGAAAGGTCATCCGCCCCCTTTTCCGTGAGCTTCACCTTGCCGCCTTCAGGGACGAGGAATGCTTTCCGCGGGTCACCCAATTTCATGCCCGGCCATGCTTGCGGGCGTGCTGCTGGCTTGGAAAGAACCAATTGCCCGAATGGCACCCTGTCACATTTTCGGCGTTGCATGAAGGGGGCTCCGCGGCACTCTCAGCCTCTGATGTCCGCTCCGGCTCCGCCCGAATCCCACCCCGCTCCCCCGCCCTCCGTGGTCATCCACATCGGCGCCAGCTCGGTCTCGATGCTGATCGCGGAGATGCTCGACGACGGCACCCGCGAGCCCGTCGATTTCCTCGAACAGCCCGCTCCCCTGGCCCGCGACATTTTCCGCCATGGCGAGATCACCGGAGAAACCATCGAACGGATCGTCACCATCCTCGAAGGCTTCGCCGCCACCGCGCGGGAGAACGGCATCCAGCTCGATCATTCGGTGCGCGCCGTGGCCACCAACATCCTCGTCGAGGCCTCCAACCACGAGCGTTTCCTCAACCGCATCCGCATCGCCTGCGGCCTGTCCGTGGTGCCGATCGATGACGGGGAAATGACCCGCCTGATCTATCTGAAGACCCGCCGCCGGCTCAACGACATGCCGCCCATGCAGCGGCCCAAGGCCCTGGTCATCCACGTCGGCCCCGGCAACACCCGCGCGCTGCTGTTTGAAGATGGCGCCATTTCCCGCTACACCTCCTACCGCATGGGCGCCCACCGCACCCGCGAGGCGATCGAGGGCTCCCACAATGGCGGCCCGGCGATGCTGCGGGTGATCCGTGAAAGCGGCTCCGCCAACCTCACCCAGCTCCGTTTCGACTACGTCGATGTCAAGGTCGATGCCTTGGTGCTGATCGGCTACGAGATCCAACAGATCGCCGGCTTCCTGACCGATGGCAAGGGCGCCTCCTCGCAGAAGCAGCTCCGCCGGGTGGCCCGCCAGGCGGCGGAAATGAGCGATCTCGAGCAGGTCCAGCACTTCCAGATCGACTACCAGACCGCCGAGGCCCTCGTGTCCTCGCTGGAAACCAACCTCGCCATCGCCGAGGCGCTCGACACCGAGCAGATCTACATCCCCTCGAGCGAGTATGAAAAGGGCCTGCTGCTCGACCTCCTCGTCTCGGCCAACCTGACCGACTCGCTCGACCGCGAGGTGCTCCGCTCGGCCCGCATCCTGTCGTCGCGCTACCAGTCGGACCCCAGCCACGGCGAGCACGTCGGCCGCATCTCCCTCCACCTTTTCGACCAGCTCCAGCAGCTCCACGGGATGGGCCCGCACGATGCCTTGCTGCTCAAGGTTTCGGCGATCCTCCACGAGGTCGGCACCTACGTCAGCCCGCGCGCCCACCACAAGCACTCGGAGTACATCATCCTCAACAGCGAGATCTTCGGCCTCGACCGCCGCGACGTCACCATCATCGCCCTCGTTTCCCGCTACCACCGCCACTCCGGGCCGAAGCTCGACCACCCGAACTACGCCGCGCTCGATCCCGCCGACCGCATCCTGGTCTCGAAACTCGCCGCCATCCTGCGCGTCGCCGACGCCCTCGAGCGCACCCACGCCCAGCGCGTGCGGGACATCATCGTCTCCCACGACAAGCACCGCCTCAGCCTGCGCCTGCCGGGCGTCAGCGATGTTGCCGTCGAGCGCCTCGCCATGCAGGGCAAGGGCGACCTTTTCGCCGAGGTCTTCGGCCTCGACGTCATCATCGAAGATCCAGCCTGACCCCTTCCCATGCTTCCCTACCTCAACCGCGAACTGTCCTGGCTGGAGTTCAACCAGCGGGTCCTCAACGAAGCCCTGCGGCCGGACCTGCCACTGCTCGAGCGCCTCAAGTTCCTCGCCATCACCGCCTCGAATCTCGACGAGTTCTTCCAGGTCCGCGTCGGCGGCCTGATGCTGATCCGCCGCAGCGGACGCCAGCGCAAGGACCTCTCGGGCATGACGCCGAACCAGCAGATCCAGGCCATTCGCAAGCGCGTCCTCACTTTCCTCGACGACCAGTATGCGCTGCTCTCCGGCACCCTGCTGCCGGAGCTGGAAAAGCAGGGCCTGCTGCTGTTGCCCATCGACTCCCTCGACTCGGTCCAGAGCGAGCAGGTGTCCGCGCATTTCCACTCCCATGTCGGCCCGCTGCTCACACCGCTGGCGATCGATCCCGACGGTCCGCCGCCGCAGATCCCGGCCCTCCAGATCACCCTCGCCTGCCGCCTGGTCGATGACGAGACCGGCGAGGTCCGCCATGCGCTGGTGCCGATTCCGGAAAACATGAACCGCCGGGTGCCCGTCGAGTCGGATGCCGAATCGCAGGCCTTCGTGCTGATCGAGGAGGTCGTCGCCCGCCATGCGGGATCGCTCTTTCCCGGGGAAACGCTGGCCGCCACCGCGGTGTACCGGGTCACCCGGAATGGCGACATCGCGGTGCAGGAAGAGGACGCCATCGACCTCGCCGGCGAAATGGAGGACGTGTTGGCCGCGCGCAAGATCGCCGACACCGTGCGGCTGGAGCTCGGCACGCCGATGCCGCGCGACCTTTCGAAAGTCATCCAGGACCTGTGCCACGCCACCGCCGCGGAAACCTACCGCTGTCCCGGACCGCTCGGACTTTCCGGGTTCATGGACCTGGCCTTCGCGCCCGGCTTCGATCACCTGCGCGATCCCGACTGGCCCGCCCAACCCTCGCCGGACATTCCACCGACCGAGCCCGTTTTCGAGGCCATCAGCCGCGGCGACATCCTCCTCCACCACCCTTACGAAAGCTTCGAGCCCGTGGTCCGCTTCCTGGCCGAGGCCGCGACCGATCCCGACGTGCTGGCGATCAAGCAGGTCCTCTACCGCACCGCCAAGAACTCGCGCATCATCGATGCCCTCATCCGCGCCGCGGAAAACGGCAAGCAAGTCACCGTGTTGGTCGAGCTGAAGGCGCGCTTCGATGAAGCCCGCAACCTGGTCCGCGCCGAGGAACTCCAGCGCGCCGGTGCCCAGATCGTCTACGGCGTGAAGGGCCTTAAAACCCACGCCAAGATCTGCATGGTGGTCCGCCGCGAGGCCGGCCGGCTGCGGCGCTACGTCCACCTCGGCACCGGCAACTACAACGAGTCCACGTCCCGCCTTTACACCGACATCTCGCTGCTCACCTGCCGGCCGGAATACGGCGCGGACGCCTCGCTGTTCTTCAATGCCGTCACCGGCCGCTCCAAGCTCCTGCGTTTCCAGCGCCTGGTCCCCGCGCCGACCGCCATGAAGCCGCGGCTGCTGTCCCTCATCGCCTCCGAGGCCGAGCGCGCGCGCCAGGGCGAGCCGGCGAGGATCATCGCGAAAATCAACTCGCTGCAGGACCCCGAGATCATCGCCGCGCTCTACGACGCCTCCGCCGCCGGCGTGAGCATCCAGCTCAACGTCCGCGGCATCTGCTGCCTCAAGCCCGGCAACTCCAAGCGGCAGAAGAACATCCAGGTGGTCTCGATCATCGACCGCTTCCTCGAGCACGCCCGCATCCTGTATTTCCATAACGGCGACGACCCCGAGGTCTTCATCGCCTCCGCCGACTGGATGGGTCGCAACCTCGACCGCCGCGTGGAGCTGATGGTTCCGGTCGAAGACAACCGCGCCCGCCGCCGGCTGATCAAGACCCTGGAAACCTACTTCCGCGACAACACCCAGGCCTCCCGCATCCTGCCGGACGGCAGCTCGGAGAAAATCAAACCCGCCCAAGGCGAAAAGCCCTTCCGGGCCCAGGAGCACTTCTATCGCGAGGCCCGCCGCTCGGCCAAGGCCCGCGAGCACGAGCGCGCCATGCGCTTCGATCCCCACCTCCCCCCGGAGTAAAAAAACGGAGCGCCCGCCATCGAGCGCCGGCCATGGAGCGCCGATTATGAAATCGGCACGCCTCACCCCAAGACCCACCCACCCCCTCGATAGACAGCCCCCAACCGCTATCTCCCATCTCCCATCTCCCATCTCCCATCTCCCATCTCCCATCTCCCATCTCCCATCTCCCATCTTCACCCATGACCATCGAACCCGCAGGAAATCTCCACTCGCAATGGGGCGAAGGCCCGCTCTGGCATCAGGACGCCCTCTACTACGTCGATATCGAAGGCCACCAAGTCCACCGTTTCACCCCGTCCACGGGTGAGGAAAAGTCCTGGAACGTCGGCGAGCGCGTCGGCACCGTCGTGGTCCGCGATTCCGGCGGTCTCGTCATCGCCGGCGACAGCGGCTTCCATTTCCTCGATCCCGAAAGCGGCGAACTCACCGACATCGCCGATCCCGAGCCGGACAAGCCCGACAACCGTTTCAACGACGGCAAGTGCTCGCCCGACGGCCGCTTTTTCGCCGGCACCATTTCGCTCGTCAAAAAAACCGGCGACGCCCGCCTCTACCGGCTCGACCACGACCTCTCGGTCCACGAGGTGTTCGGCCCCGTCACCAATTCCAATGGCATCGTCTGGAGCGCCGACGGTCGCACCTGCTACTACATCGACACCCCGCGCAGGGAGGTCCTCGCCTTCGACTACGCCGACGGCCACCTCAGCAACCTGCGTGGCGTCATCGACACCTCCGCCATCGACGCCTCGCCCGATGGCATGACGATCGATGCCGACGGCAACCTGTGGATCGCCTTCTGCCACGGTGCCTGCGTCGCCTGCTACTCACCGGACACCGGCGAGCAGCTCCGGCGCGTCGACCTGCCGTGTTTGGAAACCACCGCCTGTGCCTTCGGCGGGCCGGACCTGTCCGACCTCTACATCACCACCGGCGTCCACAAAACCGAGGTCGAGGCGCTGGCCGGCCGTCTCCTCATCATCAAGGGCCTCGGCGTGAAAGGCCTGCCCGCGCACAGCTTTGGGGGGTGAGATCGGAGATGGTAGATCGTAGATGGTAGATCGTAGATGGCAGATGGTAGATCGTAGATGGTAGATGGTAGATGGTAGATGGTAGATGGTAGATGGTAAATGGTAGATGGTAGATGGTAGATGGTAGATGGTAGATGGTAGATGGTAGATGGTAGATGGTAGATGGTAGATGGTAGATGGTAGATGGTAGATGGTAGATGGTAGATGGTAGATGGTAGATGGTAGA
>NZ_BAABRI010000019.1:0-113856 GCF_040362925.1 Haloferula sargassicola | reverse complement strand
GGCTACGAACTCCCCGAGCAAGCGGGCCTTGTCCTCATCGGTGTAACGTGTCCGTGACATCCGGCGATCCTGACACGTCAGCGGAGTCCGCCGAGATCGTCCCAACGGCGGTCGCTCGGGGGCTTACTTTCATTCGCCACGCTCACCTAAAAGACCCGTGTCAACTGCGGCGAGTGGCCCCCGGCCCGTACAACAAAAAGCCGGGAACCCGCGAGGGGCCCCGGCGTCCGCCAGATCAGTAATCCGTCGGCAACAGGATGCACGTGGATGACCGGTCGGCCTCGGTGATGATCCAGAATTTCACCCCCTTCCGATCACGATAGACCGAGAAAATCCGGAGATCGTTGCGGAGGGAGATTTCGTTTTCGGTGCGGTCCTCCTCACAGAGGTCGCCCCAGTCGGCCGCGGCGTGCCGCGCGAGACTGCTTCGCATATCCTCGGGATCGATCGCTTCAAGCGCGGCGGGAGTGGTGACGATCTGGCCAAGCGGGAATTTCGGTTCGTTCATGGTGTTGTTTTCCGGTTTCGAAGGAGGGATCATTCCCTCTCCTCACTCGGCGAGGGAGAGGGTGAGACCTCCGGCCGGAAAACCGCCGGAAGGGCCGGGGTCACGCGGGGCACCGGGCGTGATAGCTGCGCGAGTGACAGCTCTGCTGGCGCGAGTGTCGCCACGCCCGAGGACTCGCGCCCGGGCCTCCGGCGCCATGAACGAAACGCAAGCCGGACCAACTGCCACTCCGGACGCGTCGAAGCGATCCTGAATGCGATATGACCTGTTCGTTCAGGCGACACGGTTCACCGCATCGAAGACGAAAGCTTCGTCGGTCTTTTGATCGTGGGGAATCTTCACCCTGGAGGCCTCCATCCCGTCGATCCTCCACCCCTTGCTCTATCCTTCGGGGTCGGCTGGCTCGACAGCCGAAAGCAGCGTCCGAAGCATCAGCTCCTCACAGCCGACATCCTTGCCGGTCTTCTCAGTGAGCTCTTTTGCCTTCGCCAAATAGGCCTCCCAAAGCTCGGCAGGCATCGGAATCAAAGCGAGTTCGACCTCCGGCTCGGAAACCGGTTCACCGGTGAGCTGGGGAATTTCTTTCTTGAGGAAGTCCTGTTGGGCTTTGTGGTAGCTGCGGAACACGTTGGTGCACAAGTTGGTGAAGGAACTCGTGTCGGCCAACTGCTCAACCAGGACGGCATCCTCGTCGTAGAGCTTGAACGACACGTGTCGAACCTTCCAATGGTTCTTACGACGTTTCGCCGATCTCGACGGAAGCGAATGGTAGGGATTGCCGGATTGGGTTTTCGGCGGCTTCTTGGAAGCTTTCTTCGCCGTTTTCTTGGGGGTCTTCGTTGCCATGTCGGGGGATGGTTCCGGCCTCCCTGAGGACCGGATGGAGCGACAAGGAGACCGATTGCGGTGGTGCGGTGAACCGGAGTTCGGTGGGACTGTGCAGTTTGTCAGTGGAGAGCATCCATCGGGCCACCGGTTCGCCCATGTGGGTCTCGATGGCGTCCCGCATGTGACGGGCTCCCATTTCACGCGTGTAACCCCTGCGGACGAGAAAAGTTACGACCTCGGCAGCATGGGAAACGCCGACCGGGATTCGATAGCGCTCTGTCGCCGTCCGTTCGATCAATCGGGATTCCCGGTCAATCATCGCGAGGGCAACGGAGCGTTGTATATCGTAAGAAAGACTATTGAAAACGATTTTGTGCTGAAACCGCGCGATGGTCTCCGGCGCGAAGAAGGCCGTGGCGGCCTGCATCACGGTCCGTTCGAGCATCGAATAGGGAACCCCCTCCATTTTCACCGCATCGGCGCTGCCGAGGTTCGAGGTGAAAATGATGTACCATTCGGAAAGATCCTTGGTCTCGCCGGTGCTCATGGTCACGCGGGCGGCATCTGTCGCGGCGAGGAAAACCTTGCTGACGCGGGGGTGCGCCTTCTCGATCTCGTCGAGGAGAAGAATTCCCCCGGAGGGACGGGCGTCGATAGCCTCGCCGAGAAGTCCCTGGCTGCCGCGCGAGTCGCCCAATAGCCGTTGGATGGAATCGTCGTGGCCGTATTCGCCCATGTCGAAACGGGCGACGGCGGACTCGTCGCCATGGAGAAAGCGGCTGAGATTGAGGGTGGTCTCTGTTTTGCCAACGCCCGTCGGCCCCAGGAACAGGAACACCGCCTTGGGCCGATTGGGTTTCCGCAGGCCGAGTTCGGCCCGCTGGACGGCGGAGGTCACCCGAGAGGCGGCGAAATCCTGACCTTGAATCCGCTCGCGGAGGAAGGCGTCGAGCTTGGTCAGGTCCGGAGCCTTGAATTCCGCGTCACTCATCGTGGCTTGATCCCTCCGGGACTGCCCTCCTTCGGCAGTTCGCCCCGTCTTACCTCGGGTTTGATTAGGGAAGGCGCACCCTTCGGGGTTGCGTCCTCAATTTCTGGGATCTCCGGATTCTCCGGCACCGCTGGCGCGGATTGTCGGGATTGCTGTTTGAGCGTGTCGATCTCGGTCCGCATCGCGGCGAGCTGGGAATTGTAGGATCGGATCTGTTCGAGCATCTCGTCGCTCTGACGGTCCATCTTCGAAGCCGCGGCAAGCAACTGCCGGGCCCTGGCGTCGCCCAGCTCGGCGTTTTCTCGGAGGGTCATGAGTTCCCTGGTGACGATCCGCTGGCGATTGAGTTCGGCGTTGAGTTCCTGGGAAACCGGTCGATCCAACGCGACCGGGTTGCGCAAACCGACGGTCGGACCGATCAGGATCTTCTTGTCGGGGTCGGGGCGAAGCCGCCACGTCTCCGGACGCTCGCGGCGGTAGATCACGTGGCGTTCGTGCATCACCTCCTTGTTGGCCGGATCGACATAGCGGGAAACGGGGTAGGCCTTGTAGTCGGCGGCGCGGGCAACCGCCGCGTTCGACTCCATCGGAATGTCTTCAAGCACCTCGGTTCCAGGCGGCAGCGGAGAATCATATTGGGAATGAAGGCGGTCGTGTTTGTTTCGCATGTAGTCGGTCGAACAGCCGCACAGCGACAGGGCGATCAGGATCGGAACGGGTTTCATGTTGGGATGGGTCACTGGTTGCGGCGGTTGTGGTCGGCGGATTCCTCGGCGAGCCGGCGCATCACGTCGGCGCGGGTCGCCTCGATCTCGCGGCGGCGCTCGTCGATGCGGGCTTGTTTCAATGCAAGTTCGTCAACCGGCGGCGAAACCTCCTGCTCGGCGAGGGTCGCACCGAGCCGGGCCTGCCGCATCAGCACCGGCTGGCGGATATAGACGTAGAACTGTTTTCCGGCTGGAACACGGACGTAGGCACCATCCCGCTCGATCAGCTCGAGGATCCGCTCCGCGTATCGTTCCATCACCTCGCGGCTGCCCTGGAGGGCTCCGCTTTCAAGCGATGGAACCACCTGGGAATTCCCGAAGGCGTTGGTGTTGCGCTCGGTCACGCCATCTGCCGCACCGGCAAGGAAGGTCGCGGTGAAGAGCTTGATCGTGTTCAGTCCGTCCTCGTTGGTCAGGACCTTTCCGCGCAATCCCGCGCTGCCATCGGCGATGCCGAAGGTCTGGCCATCGGGTGCCTTGTCCATGTCGAGGGCGACACCATCGAGAACCAGTTCCGAGCCTTCCGGATAGATCCCACCCTTGGCGAGAACCACCGCCCAGCGGCCTTCCACCGCAATCCGGTTGCGGGAACGATCGGCATTGGCGATCGCGTGAACTTCGGAGTTCGCGGGAATCAGGAGCTTGCGATTCCAGTAGAGATCGCGCGTCACGAGACCGACAACCGGCGTCGAAATGTTCGACGAATCGACGGTGGTCACGAGCTCACACTGGAGCATGCGGCCGTAGGGTGCGAAAGCATCCTTGGAATTCACCAACGGGCTAACGGGCGCGGACTGGCCGGCCCCTTGTTTCGGTTCTTCCGGCTTGGCCGGGGCGGTCTGCAAGATCGAGATCGGCAGGCGTTTCGGCGGCTTGCTCTTCTCCTTCTGCGGTTCGCTCCGCGCCCGTTCGCGTTTCTCATCGGCCTGCTTCGCGAGTAGTGCCCGCTGTGCGTTCGGGTCGTCGAAGGCCGGGGCGAAGTCCCGGCTGACCTGATACGATTCGGTTTCCATCTCGTCGGTCTGGATCTCGGAGGCCGGAGCGGTTTCCGCCGTTTCCTTTTTCTTTGCCTCGGTCTTCGCGGTCCACTGGCTCGCCACGCCGAGGCCCGCGACCAGCAGCACGATGAAGATCACCGTCATGCCGGGCTTGCTCTTGAAAAAGCCGATGATGTTGCGGGGATTGCTCATTTGCTGGGGGTGATGGTGCGGTCCGATCGCCGCGGTAGCAGCGGTGGACCTTCTTCGAGAAGTCTCACCGTGATCTGCCACGGATTGTCGGGATCGAGGTTGTTCGAGCCTTCCGCCTGGTCGCCGGTCACGGCGAACCACGCGAGCGAGGAGGTGTTCGGGGCAACGCGACCGCCTGCATCGCCGATGGCCTGGGTGTAGGCCTCGCTGCCTGCACGCACGACGAACGATTCGGGATCGTAGAAGAGTTCGCGATCGGTCTGGTTGGTGATGGCGACCTTGAACACGAGAGTGTCCCACTCGCCCTTTCGATACACCTCAAGCGGAGTGATCGAGTAGTCGCCGGAGTCCGACATCGGAAACGGTCCCCTGCCCTTTTGAAGATCATCCACCGAAGTAGCATCGGAACTTTGAAGCACGGGGTAGGCTTTGCATTTGTCGATCAAGCCGAGCATCCGCGCCGGGGCGACGATCAGCGTCTCTCGCGTTTCCGGTCTCCTCGAAACAAGCATCTCTTCCGGGGTCGGCACCGGTAACGGCGGATCATGGAAGACCCGTTTGAACAGGGCGCGTTCGGGATCGGTGAGAAGCAGGAGCACGTAAATCTTCTCCCCCACCCTCACGTTGACGTTGGTCCGCGCGTCGGGTCGAAGTGGCGTGACGGAAAACGTGTCGTCTCCCTGGGCGTGGGACAGGTTGAACAGAGCGCCTTCGGCGTTCGGATCAGCACTCATACCGACGCCGTCCATGCCCGTGATCGGCTCCGGAAATACCAGAGTCGTGGTAATTCCCGGCGCGGTGGGGATGACCGTAACCACATCCGCATCGAGGGTGCGGTGGTCGATCACCGGCTGGGATTCCTTGGCGGATAGCGTCGCGGTCCCGAGGGCGACCGCGACGGCCGCCCTTTTGATCAATTTGGAAGTCATCTTGCGGCCGGATCGGTTGAGGTGGTTTCCGTCGGCACTCTGACCGAATTGGGATTCGCTGGTTCGAGCTGAAGGTAGCTGTATTTTGCGACCACCAGCGGATAGCGGCCGTTCTCGGTGAGCCGGGGATTCCGCCAGCATTCGAACTGGATGCGGAAGTTATCGACTTCGCGAATCGGGGTTCCCGAAACCCGACCGTCGCGGATGACCTGGCCGGCCACATTGATGTAGTAGATCTGGATTTTCCCCGCCTGGCGCACGCTCACCACGTCCACTTTCGAAATCTCGGCCTTCTGGTGGATCGACTTGAGTTTCAGGTCGGGAAGCGCGTCCTTCAGTTCCTTTTCCGCCTGTTTTAGCGAATCGCTAAAATACAAGTTGTTCACCAGCTCCGGCGTGTCGAAGCCGGTCGGGTTGCGGTCCAGGAGCGCCTTGGTCGCCAGAATCGCACAGGTCGTGTGAACCTTGTTCGCGTCCGAGAAATCCAGTCCGGGGCCGACCACAAGGTTGCCGCCCTCATCGGCAACCAGCACAATTTGTGTCCGGTAGAGAAGTGCGACCAGCGCGATTGGAACCGCCGCATTGGTGACGATCAGGATCAGCACCAGGGCGACCAACAAGCGACGGTCACGCCACGCGGCGACAAGCTGCACGATGCCTTTCGGCTTTTCCGGTCGTTTGGCCGGGACGGGAATTTCAATGAGTTCGGGATCAGGCATCGGAGATCAGGCGGAAGGCGGTCGTCTGCGGACGGGAGATGAGGGTTCGTCGTTGGCCGGGGTCGGCAGGTAAGCGAGCGAAGCTCGCGCCCGGCGGCTGGAAGTGGTGACATGGGGAGAAAGATCGCCGCCGCCCTCGTCGGAAACGGCGGGTCCGGAGCCGCCGCCGGACACCGGAGCCATCGAAGCGGCTCGCGATTTCGCCTGGCTGGTGATCGACATCGCCCCGATCGCTGGCAGCGCGGCTGCTCCTCGAAGCAGAGCCTGACCTTTTCCGCCGGATGCGCTGGCTCCGCCTTCTTGGGCGACATCGTCGAACGCGGATGCCACTGTCCCGGCGACCGCCGCGACCATGCCGGCATTCATCGCGGCACGGCGGGCCTTCTTCCCCTGATCGCCTCCGTGGCTCCCGCCCGATGAAGGGGAAGGGCTCGGAGACGACTCATACGATCCGGCCAATCCGGAGACACCGTCCGAAACCTCGCTTCCACGCGAGGCGGCGCGGGATACGCTGCCATCGGTTCCCTCCCCTGCTCCGCTGCCTCCTCCCGATGCGGCGGCACCGCCAAGCAACGTTCCTGAACCGCCCCCTGCGAGAGCGGCGGCTCCCAAGGTCGCCCCCGCACCAACCGTGCGGGTTCCCATCGCCGCCATGTTGCCGATCATCGACTGTGCCGCGTTCGCGCCGGTCGTGACCATGCGTTGAATCATGAATGGCCCGAAGAGGTAGCCGAAAATGATCCACACCGGCAGACAGAGGATGATCGCCCCGGCCCAAAGATACGACCCGATGTCCCATCCCCCGGCGTTGTTGATCGTTTCGGCGGCGGCGTTCATCAGGCCCTCGGTGCCGACATTGACGAATGCCCATGCAAGCGGCCACGCGAGCACTCCGATCAAACCCATGATGTAGCGGTAGCCGATGTTCGACACGGCTCCGACGCCGATCATGGCGACGAAAGCTGGCAGGAAGATCGAGGAGAAGTGGACGATGAATTGCTGGATCAGCCAGAACACCCACATGACGAGCTGGGCCAGCTTGTAGAAGGCCGTCAGAATGAAAATTACAAGCTGGACCACCATCCCGTAGAAGGCGTTCACCACACCCGACGAACCGTCCTGGACGGCCTCGCCCGGATGGAAAATGTAGTAGAGGATTCCGTGTTGGACTTCCCCGCCTCCGGTTCCTTCCTGTTCTTCGAGCGCGGTGTGAGTGTAGGCGACGATCGCCTCCTCGATACTCTCCTGCAGGAAGGCCGGGGATCCACGATAGCCGACTGAGGTCGCGAGGTCGTTGAAGCCGTCGGCGGTCAACTGAAGCAACGGCATCGACAGTGCCACCATTCCCGTCAGAACCACGGCTTTGGTTACCGCCTTGAGATTGTGGGACGGGTCGTGCGAAAACGACGAAAGCCTCCGGATCAGGCTCCACGTGATGAGCACGAAAGCGAGTGTGACGAAGGGAATCCGGGCGGTCTCGATGGCATCGAGAAAACCCGGAAACATCCGCTCGAAGCTCGTGAAGAACTCCAGCAGTTTTTCCCACAACCCCGACGGGTTTGAACCTGTGGCGGCAAGCAACATGAGCGATCCGAAGGGCGTTCTGTCTGATTACGAGCCGGATTCCTCGTCGGTGGATTCCTCTTTGATTGTCGGCATGCCCTGGCGAATCGGACCCGCCGGCTTCGGTTCCGGGTAGTTGATCTTGGTCGCGTCCTTCATGGCCTTGTCGTGTTGCTCGTCGAACGCCTTTGCCGCGTTGATCTCCTTCTGCCGCTGCTCGTCCTCCTGATCGCGACACGAAGCGAGCGGCAAGACGGCAAGAAGAATGAAGAGGGCGTTTGTTTTCATGATTTTGGTGGTTTGGGAATGAGTTCAGTAGCGGAGTGGACCAGCCGGCTGCGGCTCGGGGAATGTAAGCTGGGTCGCTTCATCCATCGCTTTCTCATGCTGCTGGTCGAAGGCCTCGGCCGCAGCCTGCTCCTGGCGGCGGCGGGTCACTTCAAGATCGTTGGCCGTGATGGTGCTCTCGGCGGCGGAAATGGCCTGCTCCTGATAGAGCTGCTCCATCTGGGCATTGAGGCCGTTCAGCTTCGCGGTCAATCGGGCGACCGTCGCGTCGTCCGGAGCGCTATCGAGGTCGGTCATGGTCGTTTCAACCTGCTGCTGCAAACCCTCGCGAGCGGTGCGGTAGTCCTCGCTTTTGGCGGCGTAGCGGTCCCGCACTTCGTCATGCACGGCGAACTTCCGATAGGCTTCCACGTCGCGCTCGATGGCGGTGCCGTCGGCCAACGTGGTCGGAGCGGCGCGGTGGATTCCGCCGCCTGTCCGCGTAAGTGAGTAATCCCCGGCTGCACCTTCAACGGTTTCGCCATACGATTCGAGGATCCCGGTCAGCCTGGCATTCTCGACGGCGGACTCGATGTCCATCAGGCCCGCCAGCGAGGACGGATCGCCGAAACGCTCGAGGTAGCTGTCGAGCTGTGAAATCTGCTCATACTGGTTCACGATCTGTTCGACCTGGTTGCTGATCTGGCTCGCGTCGTTGCCGAGGCTTTCGGTCCATTGGGCAAGCTCGGTAATCCAGTTGGTTTGGTTCTGGATGATCGAAGCGTAGTCGGTCACCGGTATCTGGGCGCGGGAGGCGGTCGCGAGTCCGATCAGGACCGCGAGAACTTTCAGAATGGCGGGTGTTCTCATGAAATGATGTTTGTTGTTTATTCGACGATTCTGATGGTCGCGTGGCGCGGAACGCGGCGGATTCCTTCGGGATCCACGCCGCCCGGAACGACCACGTCGTAGGTGTTGGTGACGCCGTAGCCTCCGGCATCGTTGCGTTCCTGGTTCGCCTGGAGCATCCAGTAGTGGCTCTTGATCGCGTCCACCTTCCCGGCGGTGTAGCCTTTCATCACGGCTTCCTCATTCTCCTTGTCCTGGAGCGCGTTGGCTCCGGCGGCGAGGGCGATGCCGCCGACAGCACCGGCAGCGGTCCACAAGGGATCTCCGTCACTCAGGCCGTAGCCCGCCGCGGTGCCGGCACCGGCTCCAAGAGCATAGTTGAGCGCCTTGCGACCGTTCGTCGCGGAGCACGAACACAGGGCCAGCAATGGAAGGAATAGGAGGATGGATTTCATGAAGTGGAAGCGGTTTGTTGGCGGCGCTTGAGCGCGGTTTCCTCGAGGATGCCCTCGGTCACGTCGGCGTAGCGACGGAGCGCCTTCGATCGTTCCTCGTAGAGGTCGCCATCGGAGGACGCGCAGTAGAGCATTTCGGGTGAGGCATAGACGCGCAGCGTCCCGTTGACGGCGCGGTCGGCGTCCTCCGCCCAATAGGTGCAGGCCGAATAGCGGTCGTGCGGTGGAAGGTGCTCCGGACTCGGGTAGGTCCGGATCGACTCGACGGTCACCGGCGGCATTTTCAACTCGGAGGCGATCAGCCCCAGGTCGGCGGTCGATTTCTGGCGGAACACAATCTTGGTCTGGCTGTTGCCGAACAGGACCGGACGGATTTTCTCGGGAATCTGCTGCATCTGCTGGCAGACGGTCACCAGCCAGGTCGCATACTTCCGGTAGGTCGCGTAGCTGGACGCGACGATTTCCTCACCTCCCGGAACCCCGAAAAACCGGGGTGCTTCCTCGAAGATGATCCGCTTCTTCCACGAACGCGGATCGGTCATGATGAGGTGCCGGACGGTGTTGTTGAGCAGGAAGCCCGCAGCCTCTTTGAAGTCCCGGGCATTCTCCGGAATCATCGACAGCTCGAAGTGAAGCACCCGCTGATCGAGGTCGATGTTCGAGACTCCGTCGAAGAACTTCCCGCGCTGGCCGATCTCGCGCGTCCAAGTGCCGAGCATGTCGGCGAGGTAGTTGATTTCCGCCCGGTCGTGGTGGGCCATCACGCCGTAGCGCAAGGCCATGTAGAGACTGTGATGGGTCAGGTTTTCGTAGTCCTCGTGCTTCCAGCGCGAAAAGATCAGGTCGCGGCAAAGGCGTTCGCCGTCGCGGGAACTGGTCCAGCGGACGATCTCCGATTCGTCGAACGAGGATTCGTAATCCGTTGCTTCCTCCGTGTCCTCCCGGCGCCATTCGGCGAAGGCAAGGTAGGTGTCGAGGAAGGTCGCGCCGTTCGGCATGCGCTCGGTGCGGTAGCGATCGAGCGCGAAGCCGAGCCGCTGGAGCGCCGGGATTTCGCCCTCGTTGCCCATCATCCAGTCCGCGGCCGCGTCGGCATAGAGACGGTTGATGTATTCGCCGAGCTGTCCGAGCCGCCGCTTGTTGGTGTCCTCACTGTCACTGGCACCGATCATCTTCAGGCACAGTGCGGCCGCCGATCCGATGTGGTGATGGCTCAAGGGAAGGCCTCCGGTATCGAGGTAGTTCAAGGTCAGCTCGCCATCGAGCTGGAGCACGATCGGCGAAGCTCCCAGCGTCTGCGTGTAGGTCGCGTAAGAGAATCCTTCCTCGATGATGACCGTCCGGTGGAACTGCTGCTCGGTCTGGCTCATCAGCGCGTTCATGAACACCGATTTGCCCGCGCCGGTTCCGCCGATCACCAGCATGTGCTGGGGCGTCGAACCGGAAAAGGTCCGGACACCGATGACGTTGCGGCCCGAGCCGTGGAAAAGTGCCTCGGCCTTGTCGAGGTGGCCGGTGAAGGTGGATGAGAACGGGATCAGCGCGGCCAGCGCGTGATTCGAGGCCTCCAGGTCGAAGCCCCGATACTTCGAACGTGTCCACCCCGGCCATGTCTGGAAAAACAGGCTGCGGGCCGATGCGGCGCGGGTCGCGTGGTAATACTGCGCCCCCATGTCGGAAATCGCGGCCTTGATCGCTTCGGCTTTCGACACCAGTCCCTCCAGGCTCCGGTCCCAAACCCGGACCACCTGCAGCGCGGAGAAAAGACGGGTGTAGCCTCCGGCCAGCTCGTCCACCTTCTTTTCCTTGCGGACTTTGGCCGTTAGAAGAGAGCGGCGGCTTTCGGCCCGCATGTCCCCTTCCAGGCGTTCGATCATCTTCTCTTCCTTCGCGATCTCCGCGCGGGTGTTCTTCGGCAACAGGTTGGTCGTGATGACGTAGTCGTTGAACGGCAGGCGCGTCAGCGAAAGCATGTCGAGCGGACGCACCCGCTGCGGCCAGCGCGAGATGGTGAACAGCGCGTGATACTGTCCGGCGAAATGGAAGCTCGCTTCCTCGGCATTGATCGCGACCCCGTCGCTGCGGAACGTGAGTTCCTGGATGCTCGCGTCCGGGTCGAACTCGGCAAGCGCCTTACCTCTGTCCTGCTGAAGCAGCGACGGATTAAGCAGGTTCCGGTAGTTGAGGAAATGGTCCTCGTCGTCCATCGCGACCACCCGCGCGAACGATCCGAAGCCCTGCTGCAAGGTCCGGTGCAGGTTCTCGAAAGCCTTCGACTCGCGCTCGATCAGAAGCGCGATGTGATCCCTCACCGCGTTCTCGTGGGTAAAAACCTTCGACAACGCGGTGCTAACGTGGCGGGAGAACCAGAGAACGTGCTCTTCCCTCCGGAGCTGCCCGCGCTCCATCTGCTCGGTCAGCCGATAGTAGAGTTCTTCACGAACGAACCGCGTCCAGCGGTTGTCGGACTTCCCCAGCGTTTCGGCGTGGTACGGCTCAAGTGCGTCACGGTAGTCGCTGCTCACCCGCCACTGGCTCTGAAGGGTGACCCCGTCCGGAAGACCGAAAAGGAGGTTCGTCATCGCCGCGTGGAAGGAATTGAGCACTTCAACGCTCGCGCCCGAAAGGTCGCCGAGTTCGATCCGGAATCCTTTCGCAAGCAATGCGTCGCCTCTCGGCAGGTCGTACCAGACCAGCCCGTCGACGAAGTGACCGTTGGGAATGCTCTCCATTTCAGTTCTTCCGGCTCTTTCTCCGTGCCACCTGTTTCAAGGCCTTCTCCAGCGGGTGCATCGGCTGCCCGTAGGAATGGCGGACGAAGCATCCATCCGAGGTGAGCGACTCAAACCAGTCCCCCGCGTAGTGCGGCGGCTTGCCTTGGAAAAAGGTCGTCACCAACAACAGGGTGAGCGCGAAGGGCAGCGCTCCGAACACCACCGATCCGACGATTCCGAACGCCTGGGACCAAAGCAGGATCGTCACCAGCACGATGCTCACGACTCCCGAGGCGATCACCGGCAGGAACAGGTTGCCGGAAAGCCCGAAAGCAATCCCCTTGGAATCGTCCGCGCTGTTGGTATCGACCGATACCAGCGCGACCTCGCGGTCCGTCGAATGGCTCGCCACAACTGTTTCCCGTTACAGTCCGTCGGTGTCCGGAGTGAGCCCGCCCATATCGAGGCCGAAAGCGGTGAATAGGATCGTCATCAGGGCCACCGCTCCGGCGATCATCAGTCCGGCGACAATACTCTGCTTTGATCCATCCGGGTCCTTGCTGTAGTTGGCGGCACCGCCGATGATCTTGATGACCCCGTAAACGAAGCCGATCAGCATGATGATTCCAAGGCCTTTGGAGAGGCCTTCGACAAACCCGGCGGCGAGAATATTCCCTGCGGATAGAACGTGATTCATGGTTGGTTGGATTAGATGGTTCAGTGGATCAGGCGCGAGAAACCGCGCAAGTTGCACGCGTGAAACTCCAGACGCCGGAGCGCCCTCTGTCAATCCCCCCGGACGCATATATCCATGAAAAAAGCTTATCTCCGCTTCAAGTAGCGCTTCACGTCATCGTGATTCCCGATCATGTCGAAGTAGAGCGTCGGCGGCTTGGTGGTGCCGTCCTTGACGAACACCAGCCGCACGTCGAGACCGCTACGGCATTCGTAGATGTCGCCTCCCAGGTCGCGGATTCCCAGCCCCTGGTGCTGGTGAGGTTTGCCGAACTGCTCGCCGACTTCTAGAAGCCGTGCGATCAGATCCTTCCGCTCCTCCTCGCTCAACTTGAGCTTTTTGACGGCTCGCTTGAAGGCTGTCGTCGTCTGGACCTCACAGGAGGTTGGAACCGGAGCCGGTTTTGCCTTCGGCGCGTTCCTTCCGCGCCCGCTTGAGGATTTCCTGGGCTTTGCCATGCAGTTCGGTTTCGCCCACTCCATACTCTTCCTCGGCGTAGGTCAACTCGACCGGCCGGAGGGCGACGGCACGCTTTCCGATCAGAATGGCGACCTTTTCACCGGCAAGCGCACGCTCGGTGACTTTCTTCCAATCCCGACGGGCCTCGCTGCTGGTGAAAAGCTGCAACGACCCCGGCGCACGCTCGGTGGAACGCTTGCTGGAGGCAGGTTTCGTGGTGGTAGCCATAATTAGTGCGGAAACTGTGAAAAATATGTACAACGACTTTGAGCTTCCGTCAAGTTTTTGGCCTGCGTTCTCGGAGGAACACCCCGTGGGCCTTCTGGATTTCCCCGGCCTCAGGTCGGTCGATCGTGGACCTGCCTTGCACTGGCGGCTTGCGGTTCTCCACCAACGCCGAAACCCGCTGCGCCCGGCGCTTCTGGCTGCGTAGCGAGGAAATATGCAGCCATTCCGAGAAGCGGATCCCCGCAAAAAGGAGCGGGATCATCAAACCGACGCCTAGCGTGACCGCCGCACCGGTTCGCGTCGGGGGGCAGTAGCCAGGCAGCCATTCGACGAAACTGCCGTTGTAGATCCTCCACCAGCCGGCCGCCGCAGGAAGCTCCGGCGAGGCGCGGAAATAGAGCCAGGCAACGATGCCCGCCACAATGGCGGCCATCCACATGCCTTCGTTAATCGGGTCATGTCGCTTCGCCCGGCTCATCGTTCAGCCTCCATTGACCGGTCGCGACGGTTCCGGTCGCTCCGGTCGCGTTCTTCGGAATGATCGCGCTCGCTTTGGGTCCTCTCCAGCCGTGATACCGCGAGCCGGGTTTGATCGAGTGCCGCAAGCCTGCGAGCGGCTTCGGCCCGATTGGCGGCGATGGCTTTCTCCTTCGGGTTGTCGTTCATGAGTTCTGTTGGTCGAAACCGACCGGCAACCAATGTCGGCCGTTGGGAAACTCGCGCCCTCCCTGAAACAGGACCGCTGTCACGATGGCATCGTATTCCGGCCCGCCTTTCGCGAGTTTGAGAAACTCCCGCGGCAGGACCTCGTAGTCGATCAGCTCCTGCTCGCTGCTGCCTCCGCTCCCGCCGTCGCCGCTTCCGAAACTAAATCCCGCGTTGGTCGATGTCCGGACCGTCTTGCCCTTGGTCAAAATCTCGGCCGCCCAACGGTTCGTTTCGGGATCGGAATTCTGATGCCAGAGCTTGGTCTGGAGATTGCCGAGCAGGGAATCAACACGTGCCTTGCCGCGTCCACTGCCGCCGAGTTCGGCGAGCAGGTTCGGGAGATTCTGGGTCAGGTAAACCGTAGCCGTGCGGCTGCTGCGGGCCGTGGTTTGAAACTCGGCGTCTTTGGAGGTGATGAAGAACTGCGCTTCATCGGCGAAAAGGAACAAGGGACGGCTTCCGTCGCCGGCGACCTCCCTCTCGGCCGCACATTGGAACAGGTATTTCCAGATGACGGCCGCGAAGCGCCCGAGTTCATTGTAGACCTTCACCGGCAGGTCGATGACCAGGATCGAACCGTTCCGGGCTTCCTCCGGCGTGAGCGTCGTATGCCGACAAAAAAGCTCGTGCCCGATCCCGCGCGCGAGCGGGTCGAGAATGGCCGTGATGTTCATCCTCACGCTTGCCTGGGTGCGCTCGGCCATCGTCTCCCACTCGCCTTTGAAGTAGCGGGTCACCGCCGCGAGGTCGTGTCGGTCGCGCGGATCAAGGTTGCTCCTGGCATTGGCCAAGGCGATGGCCTTTTCGACGGCCTTCGGATCGGTCACCATCATGTGCAGCGCGGAAACCGTCACCGGTTCGGCGGCGATCCGCAACAAGTCGAAGGCATTGCGATACCACTGCCGCGCCGCCTGTTCCCAGATGCCGTCCTCGCTCTTCCCTCCCCCGCTCCGCTCGGCGCATTGCATCAGGATCGACACCGCGTTTTCGGAAATCCCCGCACCCGGTCCGCTGCGGTTCAGTTCGTGATCGAGAAAGTTGAAACCGTAGCCGGTATCCGTTCCGAACAGTTTCACGTCATCGAGCCGACCGCATTCCTCGGCCCAACCGCACCAACGGTCCGCCTCGTCTGGTTTGGCACAAAGCACCAACCCGCCGAATCCGGCACCGAGCATCGACTTGGCGATGTTCCGTCCACTGCCGCTGGTCTTGCCGCTGCCGGTCGCGCCGAAAATCGCGGTGCCCTCGCACGCATGCCGGATCGTCCATGGTATCTGGACAATCCGATTCCGATCCACGCCCTCGAAATCCAGAAGGACGGCATCAAGCGGCCAGCTCGCGGAAGGAATCGGGGTGCTCATGGTTCGGCAATCTGATGAATTTCACGATAGCGCCCGATGCGTTCAATCAGTTCGTTGTAGGCATCGCCATCGCCCTGTTCCCAGCGGTGCAGAAGGCCGCCGATCCGATCCCGCTCCTGGCGAACCCGCCATTCGCCGCCGGTCCAATAGCCGGCTCCCGCCGCTCCGATCAGGAAGCACGCGAGAAAAAACAACCATCCAAACCGGCTGGCATTACCTGCCCCGGACTCGGACAGCCTCGACGCCGCTTCACGGGCCGAACTCGCCGCCGCTTCGATTTCGTCCGGCAGTTTCCTGGCCGACCCGAAGGCCGCTTTCACCTCGCCGATCTTGCGGTCGGTCTCGAGGGCCAAGTCGTTCCTCGCCTTGTCGATCTCCGCCCGTGCCGTCGCCGCGCCCTCCGAAACCTTGCGCGCTTCCTCGACCGTCGCGGCAAGGACCTTCCCCATCCCGCGGGTCACCAGCGCGAACTGGACCGGCATGCTCTCCGGATCGCCTTGGAGCAAGTCATGCCACGCGCGGATGATCCGCTCCCGCTCCTCGGGTTTCTCACCGCGAAGCAGAAATTCAAGCCCACCCGCGGCGGCCTCAGAAGTCGAGGGGGTCGAGGCCATCCTTGCCGTGCAACACTTTCTCGCGAATGTCCCTCGAACCGGCGACCTCCGCCCGCTCGACCCGCCGCTTCACCAGGTCGGGATCGGGCACGAGGATCCGCATCACCTCCTCGCACTGCGCCCGCACCTTGTTGGTCCAGGCTTCCAGCTCGAATCGACTCGCTGTCGCCAGTGCCGGTGCCGCCTCGGCCCATGGCAACATCCGTCCCGCAGCGCGGCTCGCCGACGCCACTTCCTCCAAGGTCGATCGGGTGACCACGGGTAGATAGATTTCCTCGGCCCCGTAACCGGCCAACTTTCCCGCAGCCTTCGAGCGGTCGAATTGATCGGTGCGATACCGCGCCGGACTCCTCACCAGAAGGTAATCGACCCGCGTCCCGAGCTGCCTGACAGCCGCGGCAAGGCTTCGCTGGGCGCTGTCGTCGTCGGCAGGAAACAACATCACCGTCATCCTCACCCCCGCTTCATCAAGCACGTCGAGCACTCTCAACGCCTCGATCTGCTCCAACAGGAATGCCGTCGCCTGGGCCGGAAAATCGGCCACCATTAGCGGGGCGGGTGCAGCGGCCACGGCCTCTATCAGCTCTTTGAAGGCGCTCGCCTCTCGCGCGACCTCGGCCATCAACTGCGCGTCGCCGAATTTCTGGCTCAGGGTCCGGTGCTCGTCGTCGGCATCGATGGCGACGCAGTCGACCTCCGCCCATTTCGCCCAACTCAAAACCGCTTCACAAGCGGTGGACTTGCCAACGCGCCCCGTCGATTGCAGCGGACAAATCAACCGCGCCTTGGTTTCTGGATTCTTTTCGTTCTTCTTCGTCATGATCTTTGGCTGTTGCGCATCACTTTGAGGACCATTTTCCCTGGCTCCGCCGGGGCGGTCCAATCGTCGTCGGAGTCGTCAGGTTGCGGGGATGGAACCGGACGCTCGACCGACAAGGGCGAAGTCCCCCGCTCCGGCGCAAATGCCTCGACCTCCACCTCCCGCTCCCGAAGCTGCCGCTGGCGCCGACGATACCATCCCGCGAGTCCCCGCTTGGTGATCTCCAACCCGTACCGTTCTCCGAGACCGGCAACGATCGCGGCGAAACTCAACCCGCGTTTCCGTCCCTCGACGATCTCGTCGATATGTTTGTCCAACTTGGATGCCATGTAGCCGGAACCGCTGTAAACGCCGCCCGGATTCTTTGCAATCTCTTAAGTTTTACGCGTGAAACTTTCCGCTTCCAGTGTTCCCAAAGCGTGCCCGATTCGTTCCCATTGTGTTCCCTCTTCGATTTCGCGGGAACACTTCGGGAAGCCTTTGGGAACGCCCGCCGTTCCTTGATCGGCGGGCTTTTCCCCCACGCCTATCCCATAGGGTATAGCGTCTTGATTTTGGTTTGCTCGCCATCGGCGGGCGGACCAAAATGAGGTATGCAACCCCTCGTGCGAAGGCACGCTCTGATGCATCTATCCGGCTGCGAATTTGGGGGTGAGCCTTAACTTGGAACGATGATTACCGCGAACCAGATTCGCGGCGGCGGGAACTACCTGACGCTGCACCTCAAAGCGAACGACTATTGGGAGGAAGGCCATTCCGTGGAAGGCCAGTGGATCGGCCGCGCCGCCGAAATGCTTGGCCTCGGCGGTCAGATCGTGACACAGGAAACCTTCTCGGCACTCGGCGAGAACCTCCACCACGCGACCGGCGAACGGCTGACCAGCCGAATGCGCTCGGACCGGGTTTCCTTCCACGACATCCAGCTCAGCGCCCCAAAGGACGTTTCCGTGCTCGGGGTGTTGGGTGACGAGCGGGTGCGCGAAGCGTTCCACGCCGCCACCCTCGATGCCCACCGCCGCCTGGAACACTACGCCGCCGCCCGGGTCCGCCGTGGCGAGCTGGTGAACACCGAAGCGGTGCGCCTCACCGGCAACGTCGCCACGGCGCTTTACCACCACGATTCCAGCCGGGCGTTGGAACCCCAACTTCACGCCCACATGGTCACGGCCAACCTGACGTTCGACCAGGAGGCCGGATGCTGGCGGGCGCTCCAGCCCGCCGAAATGCTCCGCGCCTCCCTCTTCGTCAGGCAGGCCTTCTTCGAGGAGCTGGCTCAAAAGATCGAGGCCCTGGGATACCGCACCTGCGACCACACCCGTGACGGTTTTTCCATCCAAGGTATGGAAGGGCTCGGGGAACGCTTCAGCTCACGCCGGACGGCCATCGAGGAGGCCATTGCCAAACTGGAGGCCGAAAAGACCCGCAAGGCCACCAACAAGGAAATCGCCGTCATTACCCGCGAGACCCGCCCGGAGAAGATGCAGGAAACCACCACCGAGACCGTCAGATCCGCTCAGCGGGAAACGCTGGGCAAGGACGGTCGCGACCAACTCGCAGCCGTTGTGGAGGCCGCTGCGGCCGAAACCCGCGCGCCCCGCGCGAGGATCCCGGCCGACGCCGCTCTCGCCTCGGGCATCGATCACCAGATGCAGACCCGCACCAGCGCGGAGGACTGGCGGATGCTGGCCTCGGCGTTGGAACTGCGGCAGGGCCGCCGGATCGACGTGCGAGCGCTGGAAGCGGCTTTCGCGGAACAGGAGACGAGCGGCAAGCTCGTCCGCCTCCCGACCGGACAGGTCACCACCGCCCAGGTCGTCGCGGAACACGCGGCGATCCGGGCAATCACCGCGGCCGGCTGCGGCAACTCCCCTCCCCTCTCCGATTCCGCCCGGTTGGACGGCAATCGCCACCTTTCCGCGCCGCAGCTCGCGGTCGCCCGCGATCTGGCCGACAGCCGCGACCGGATCACCGTGCTGGAAGGCGATGCCGGCACCGGCAAGACCTTCCTGCTCCGGCAGCTCCGCCAAACCTCCTCCACCTCGTGGCTCGCGCTCGGGGCGACCACGGGAGCGCGGGACGCGCTGAAAAAGGAAGGATTCCCGGAAGCCCTCACCGTGAAAGCTCTGCTCACCAACCCGGATCAGGCCCCGCCAGAACCGGGCGCGGTCTGGATCGTGGACGAAGGCGGCCTGCTGGGAACCGCCGACACCCTCGCCCTGCTCCGCCACGCGGAAAGCCGGGGCGCCCGCGTGCTGTTCGTCGGCGACACGAAGCAGCACGCCGCCGTGCCCCGTGGCAACGGCCTGGAAACGATCAAGGACGCTGGAGCCACCACCATCCGGCTCTCGGAGGTACGGCGGCAGCTCGATCCCCGGCACCAGGAGCTTTCGAAAGTCATCGCCGATGGCGTTGAGGCCGGGAACGCCCGCGACGGGCTCGCCCTCGCCCTCGATCTCGATCTGGTCCGGGTGAACGACCGCGAACGGGATCTCTATCGCGATGCTGCCCGGTCATACGCCGACGCCCTAGCCTCCGGCCAGGACACGGCGGCGATCTGCCCGACCTGGGACGGAATCGGGAAATTCACGGAAGCGGCCCGCGAGGAACTGACCGCGCGCGGGCTGCTCGATCGGAAACGCGAGCAAACGCTGACGGTTCTCGCCCCCTGCGCCTGGTCAGAGCCGGAAAAGCGTGATCTCACCCGCTACAGGGAGGGCCATGTGTTCGCCGTCCAGCGGGCCGTTGCCGGCCTGCGGGCGGGCGACCTCGCTCACTTCGTCCAAGCGAGGAAAAATACGGTCTTCGTCAATCATCAAGGGGCGCTCCACGCGATCCCCGTCCGCCAGCTCGCTCGCGTTTCGGTCCAAGAGCCGCGCGAAATCGCGCTGGCTCCAGGGGACCGGGTGCAATTGCTAGCCAACGACCGCGCCAGCGGTCTGGCCAACGGCACCGTCGCCGCCGTGACCTCCATCGAGAATGGGCGGGTGCATCTGGAAGGCGGACTCTTCCTCGATACCAAGCGCTTCCGGTCGTTCACCTACGGACACGCCACCACCAGCCACAAGGCTCAAGGAGCCACACGAGACGCCGTGATCGCCGTTTTGGATAAGGCCGCCCTCACCTCCGCCGCCGTTCATCCGCGGCAGTTCTATGTCGATACCACCCGGCACCGACAGGAACTGACGATCTTCACCGACAACACCGAGGACCTGGCTGCCCGGCTGGTCGAAGGCCCGGCCCATCGACGCGAAGCATCCGCTCGCCAAATTAGGAAGGCCCATACCGCGAAAAGTCAAACCGCACCATTAGAGGAACGCCAAACGCTCGAAAGAGAATAAATCGACCGGTCCTTCCTCCCCCATGGGAAACATTTTCAGCCCCGAGAAGCGATCCGTGGTGCGATGTCCCGAATTCGCTGCCGAGACACCAACCCCTAGCTGCTGCGCCTCTACTGCTCCGAGCTACCGTTCGTTGTGAAACCCCCGGTAATTAATACTACAGACCTGACGGCCACTGCCAGTTGGTGTAACGAGAAACTGCGGCACTCAATTCTTCCGCCGCACGGGCGTTCCGAACCCCGCCATCATTGGACAATGTTTTGGTGGTAGCTATTCCAGCGCTACTCGGCTGGTAGGGTTTATCAACCGCCGGCCAAAAGCTCTCTGCCTTCTGATAGTGATTCGGCCCTGGGGTCTTGAGCCAGGCCACACAAATCGCTCGGGCACCAGTAGCCTCGACGAATGCGCGAGCGGCTTCAAAAGAATAGCCCTCAGTGCAAATATCGTCGAAGACCAACACAGTCTTCTCGGTCTTTAGCGGTGGAGTCTTGTAACGGCGACCTTGCGGTCCGGTTCGGAGTGGATCCCGCCTTAAATGGATGGTCGAGAGCTGCGAGTCATGGTTGGGCGACCTCCCTGACGTTCTCAGATGCTGAGACTTGGGCGCATCAGTATGCCTTACGATCAAGTCCTCGAGGTAGCTAGCCCGCATCGAACCGCCAATGATCTGGAGCGAGCGGTTCAACAGGCGCTTCTTCGAGTTCACGCTGTGCCCAGGATATGGAGCCACATGGTTAGCTTCCCCCGCGAGACCCGAGAAATAGAGTCGCGCCGCCATGAGTCTTCCCCAGAACGGAAGGTCTCCGTAGTCGAGCTTCACCGCCTGTTTCGCAGCCGTTGAATAGCCCGCCCCGTGAGGGTACCTCCGTGAATACTCAGCAAGCGGCGCGATTGCATAGACTCGGAGGTCTCCGTCTTCATAAGCCCAGAACCAGTCGCCCATAGAAAGGCAGCAGCAGTCTACAAACCGGGCGATGTCGATCGGCGATTCGAACTCAAATCCATATGGACTATTATCCGCATGCCACTTGGCATTTAGAAACATCAACGACCCATTCGAAGCCGCTTGGACGTCGTCCTGAGTGCTACCGACGTAGATTGCCTCGTGTTCTTCCCATCCACAGGCATCGCGGACGAACCTCATTCCTTCCGAACGTTGCTTGGCTGGCATGCCGCCATAGCCCTTGACGAACGTCTTGATTTCGAACCCGACCTTTTCCGAAAGCCAGTCCGAGAATAGCGTTTCCTTCTTGCCCGTGAACACCCATCGGCTGTTCCCGACGAGCACCGGTTCCACCTCCCGTGATTTCAGATACCGGAACAGCTTCACGAGCTGACCCACAATATCCTGGTCGAGAGGGCCTTGCATGACCATCACATCGCGAAGTGAAAAAATTACTCCCTTGAGCCGCTTCATAGTTCAAATTCTTCAGTTTCCCTACGGCACCCTGTCGACGTCGTAGCCGTCGAAGCTGATCACTCCGGTGCACGGATCGACGATCGCCTCGACATCCGGAATTCGGCCCATCGTCCGAACCATCGCGAACGCACGAATGGTCGCATGCGGAAAAGCCTCACTCAGGATCGCGGCACAGGCAATGAGCGTCGTCCCCTTCGTCACCACATCATCAACAAGCAGGATGTCCTTAGGGAGCATGTCACCACCATGGCAATCAATCGATCCCATGTGCGTCTCAACATCCGGCCGCTCTCCAGGGGCTGCCCGCTTCGAGGAACCCACCGAAGTAGCTCGCTCAAGCAGCGGAATGATCCTCTTCCCAATACCCGCTTCCAGAAGCTCCTCACAGATGCGGTGACTCGGCCAAAGTGCGTTTCGCTGGAGTGGGGAACTCCGCGGAACTGGAACAAGCATAGTCTTCGAATTCAGAAACTCCTCGAGTCCTCCCGACACACCTGATGCAATCACCTTCACGGCCTTAACAGCCGCTTTTCGGATTAGGCTCCCCTTGTCCCCTTTGATCGAATAGCAAATGTCCCGTGACTTCACCGAAATCTCCCCGCCACCACGCGGTGAGTAGATGAGCAGCGAGCCAAACGGCAGTTCAAAGGGAGACGGAGGCGAGTACTTCACGGTTGGCTGTCGGCAAAAACGAAATCAGTTCATCGAAATTCTCCCGCGAGAGAACCTTCGCCCCGTAGTCGAGCATCTCCGCCGGCCAGGCGACGTCCGAATTGTTGACGATTGATTCCATCAGGAATAGTGGGCGACCGAGCCGGAGAGCTTCCCAACCTTGGTGAAGTGTTCCGCTCTTGTCCTTGGCCTCGACAATCACAGTCGCATCCGAAATGAGCGCCATCGTGCGGTTCCGGATCGGGTAGTTTTTCCGGCCACCAGCCGCGCCGAGCGCGAACTGGGAGACCAGAAGGTGCTTCGTCGCGATCTCCTCCTGAAGATCCCTATTCTCCGCGGGGTAGTATTTGTTGAGGGGGTTTCCGAGGACGGCGATCGTCTTACCGCCTTCCTTGATCGCCGCGAGATGTGCGGCGCGGTCAATGCCCTTTGCTAGGCCGCTTAGGACCGTTACACTGTTCTCGACGAGCATCTTCGCGAGCTGGTGCGCCCGACGAAGCCCCTCCCGGGTCGCATCCCGCGAACCCACGATCGACACCTTGGCCGGCTCCTTGAGAAGCCCGACGTCGCCACGGCAATAGAACACCTTTGCCGCAGCCTTCCGCTCCAGCTCGTTGAGAGGCCCCAAACCCTCCTCAGGAGTTACCTCTACGATGTTCATTCCTCGTCCTCCATCTTATCGAGCCAGTCCGCTAGAGCCTCCGCCACGATGTCCTGCTGACTTGCAGGGAACAGCCGCTTCACCTTTCGCTGCATCGAAGTAATTTGGAGCCGCTCGCTAAGAGAGCGCGGCACACGGAAAGTTTGAGTGACCAACGGATCTGAAGCGAGCGCTTCGAATTTCTTTCTCTTGTCCGTAGCCTCCCGGGTTCCTTTCCTTGCCCGTTTCTTGGGTGTCCTTGACTTGGTCTCTTCCGGATCGTCCTCGTCTTTTTCTGGCTTCTTCTCGGGCTCGTTGGCCGGCAGCTTCTCGATCTCCGGCTTCTTCGACTCGCTCTTTTGCGACTCTTGGACGGAGCCCATTTCAGGTTCGGGCTTCGACGTCTCGGAACCCTCCGACTTACCATCGGACGCGGGAGCTTCCAGCTCTTCGGGTTTTCCCTCCACGGTACCCATCAGCTGCCTCTCTGTCCGTGCCGGTTCCTTTCTTGCGATCAGGGCCGCTTGCGCCGGTGTCGCCCCTTTGAAGCCGAGTGATAGTGGTCGTCTAGCCATTTTTAAGTCTCCATTTACTTCTCTAATGTCGAGGTGTCGCTCAGGATCTCATCGAAGAGTCGGTTCATCTCCCGCGCAGCTTTCTCAGCTTTGCTACCCATTCGCCAAACCACTGTTCCCTGCCCCGCCGCATCCGCGTAAGCCGACAGCAGACTCAGGCCGGTCGATCCGGCAACATCCGCGTCGTGTACCACGTGCATGAGTTCCTGAGAAAGTCGATAGCGCTTTTGGAGCTTGTTCGGAACCAGTCTCACAACAGGAAGGCTGTCGGGCCTGGTGATCTGGACCTCCCGAACCACGATCAGCGCTTCTTCGAGAGCGCGGAGATCGAGGATCGATGGCCCGCAGGGAATCAGAATGCCGGTCGCCAGAACCATGATCGCCTTGGTCGCCGCATTGAGACCGGCCGGACCGTCAAACACCACGACCTCGTAGTTCTCGCGGAGCGCGTCCGACCCTTCGAAGATCTCGGCCGCCTCCTGCCACTGGAAGCTGTCGATTTCGGGCTGGGCCTCACTGAGCCATTCGGTCGAAGAACTCTGGGAGTCCGCATCCACCAAGGCCACCTTGACCCCCTTCTCATAAAGCCACGCCGCCAAGTGAACCGCCAGAGTGCTTTTGCCCACCCCTCCCTTTTGATTGACGACGCCAATGAACATGGCCCGTTCCTACCGAAATCCGAAATATTCGCAAGGCATTTAAAGCTTACAACAATGCTTTCTTGCATGCGTGTTTGCAATAAAGCAAGCATGCTTGCAAGCTTGCCTGTGTGCTTGCTTCCAAACACCAGGCGGCCCCGACACCCACTTTGAGGAGTTTCTGATCCTCGCAAGCATCGAACGTCCCGAAAAAGGTGACTCATTTCACGATGGCATTTCGCGAGTTCTCTGCCGTTCTGTGGGCCAAAACACGATACTCAAGAAGACGGAAGGAGGGCATTGCCGTGGAGCCCTGGCACATCGAGCCTGGTGATCTGGACCTCCCGAACCACGATCAGCACTTCTTCGAGAGCGCGGAGATCGAGGATCGATGGCCCGCAGGGAATCAGAATGCCGGTCGCCAGAACCATGATCGCCTTGGTCGCCGCATTGAGACCGGCCGGACCGTCAAACACCACGACCTCGTAGTTCTCGCGGAGCGCGTCCGACCCTTCGAAGATCTCGGCTGCCTCCTGCCACTGGAAGCTGTCGATTTCGGGCTGGGCCTCACTGAGCCATTCGGTCGAAGAACTCTGGGAGTCCGCATCCACCAAGGCCACCTTGACCCCCTTCTCATAAAGCCACGCCGCCATACGGGAGGCCCTGAAATGTTCCTCGCAAGCTGCATGTGCCCACCTAAAGCTTGCATGCAAGCTTGTTTGCCTGCCTGCAAGCTTCGTTGTTTTTAGTATTTCTTACTTCGAAGCTTGCTTGTTTGTTTGCTTTCTTGCTTTCTTTTACGAGGAATCCCCCTGTTATCAAGGGTTTCCGAGCCCTCTTGAATCGCGTATGGGGTGGAAAAGTGTCCCATTTCACGATGGCGCGTCCCTGTTTTGTGACCTAAAACACGATAGTTTCGACTCAATTTTGCCACCTTCGGCACCGCACCGGTCGACAAGATTTCTGGAAGAGGCGAGTCTCCTTGACCCTCTATAAATTCCCGATTCGGGCTAAAGCATTGGCTTTCTGCTTGTTCTGCGGACCTACTTAGTTTCGACTCGCAGGAGAAGGTATCCCATTTCACGATACCCCACGACTGATGTCCGAAGGCTCTCAGCGAGTTTCAGTGCCCCCGATGCGAATCGGCCGGAGAAAGAAGGCTGGTATCGTGAAATGGTGGACCTTTTGGCCTCCTTCCGTGAAATGCCCCACTTTTTCGCCAATTACTCGTGCTTTGCCCCACCTCTTATCGAGAAATGTCCCACCTTTTTGTCAGCGGTATCGTGAAATGGAACACCTTTCATCGTGTTTTGCCTCACTTTTATGGTCCGGAATCCCCGTATTCATGGGCTTTCCGGCGTTCAGAACCTCTTAACCATGTGTGTACAAAAAACTCTCAACAACCTCACAGGGGTGTTTGATGGTGTTTTTTTCGCTTTTTTCTATGAGCACCTCCAAGAAAGCTGAAGACCAATTGCGGCTCTTTACCGACGACCAGCTCGAGGTCTACGAGAAGGGGAAGGACGAGCTGACCCTCGCCGAGTTCCCCTTGGGCCTTGCAGGAAAGGATCCTACCCGGAAAGGGAAAACGGCTGTCTCCTATCAAGACCTGATCCGAGACAGTTCGACGGGAGCCCCCATAACCCGGACGGTCACCATCCAGGGTTCTGAAGAGTTCGGGCTCCCAACCTACTACGACGAAGAAATTCTCTTCGGAGTGCTTCAGCTCACCAACCTTCACCGGACGGGGGACGAGTGGCCAAAACAAGTCCGTTTTTCACGCTACCATCTGGCCAAAATCCTGGGTCTCAAGACCGACGGACGAACGTATCGGCGGATCTGGGACTCGCTCCATCGCCTCGCCAACACTACCTACAATTTCCGGTTCTCGTTTTTCGACAAGCAGGACGAGGAATGGAGACCGTCGGTGGTCATTACCTTCATTCAGACTCTTGTCGTCCACGGAGGCCCCATTCCCGGAAAGAACGGCGAGGTCACCATTCGTTGGAACGATGATATCCACCGGAATTTCCAGGCGGGGTACCTCCGGAACATCAATTTCACCGAGTATCGCGCAATTGGACTACCGCTCGCCAAAGCCCTTTACCGATACCTCGGGAAGCACTTCCACCGTAGGAGTCGCCTGAAGTTTGACCTCAAGGTCTTCGCCTACGAGAAGCTGGGTCTCTCCCGAGCTCATAATGTTGGCCAGATCAAAGCGGCCTTGGCACCCGCCATCGAGCGACTGGAGAATCACGGCTTTATCAAGCCGGCCAGCAAATCAGAGCGCTACAAGAAGATGGGCGTTGGACGCTGGGACATTATTTTCGAGAAGATGACCCCGCAGACCTCCTTTCCGATGGAGGTCTCCCCTGCAACGGTCGCAGAGGCCAAGCTCATTGAGCTGGGGGTAAGCCCTGGAGTAGCCTCTCAACTCGTAACAGAGTTTCCAGAAGAGGTCATCGACCGGAAGATCGACGAGTTCAATTTTGCTGTCGCTAGAGGCAAAGGGCCTGAGAGAAATCCCGGGGGATGGCTCGCGAAATCGATTCGCGAATCATGGAACCCGCCTGAGGACTATAAAACGCCTGAAGAACGGGAAGCTGCGGAGCGCGAGCGTGAAGCCAAAGAGACGGCCAAGAAACAGGCAGCCCAAGAAAAGCGCATGAAGGAGGTTCAGCTCGCTCAAGTACAGGCCATCCGAAACGAATGGATCAGGAAGGTGAAGTCATCGATGCCCCACGACGAACTCGAAGCTCTCAAGGAGAAGGTGATCGCAGAACAGGGCGGAGACGAGTTTGCCCAGCAGCTCTGGGTTCCCCTTGTTGAGGCCCATATCGCCGAAGTTCTCGAAAGAGAGGGGAAGATTCCGAAACTGCCTGCGGATGATCCGAAGTAGAAGCATTGGACCGGAACTTGTTCACAATCGGCAAAGGATGCCCTTGCTCGCGATCCCGAAACTCACAGATGCCCACAGGTTTTTGACCGGCGGCACCGGGTTATTAACAGCTGGGGGTCCAATCAGGGAGTGCTTTGGAGATTTCGTCCAAGTGATTCAGCCCAAATCGTCTCAAAAACTCCCCCGTGGTGGCGAACACCAGCCGGCCGCCCTCACCGGCGAATTCCTCGACCAGCCCGGCCTCGCGCAGACGGCCGACCACCCCGCGTTTGTCGGCGTGGAAGATGCGGTCGATTTCGTTTTGCGCAATCGGCTGCTTGAGCGCGATGCAGCCGAGCACCTCCATCGCCGCCTGGCTCAGCTCGCCGGTGCCGGCGGCCTGCGGTCGCTGGGCGGCGATGAACTCCCGCAGCCGGTGGTGTTCGATGCGGGTGGTGCTGAGCGACACCAGGCCGTTGGTGATGCCGATCTGGAGCCCGAAGGGCGCGAGACCGGCATTGGCGTCGAGCAGGGCGGCGATTAGCTCGACGTTGCTCATCGAGGCCACCGCCCGGATCTCATAGTTGCCGTCCTCGCGGAACAGCTCGCGCAGCTTTTCCCGCAGACCGTCCACCGTGTAGCGCCGGCCGGTGGCCGACAGGATTTGCACGACTGTTCGCGCCGCCACCTGGGGCGCGGGTGTGAGGGTTTTTCTTCCCTTGGGCTTGGCGGGTTTCATCGGGCGGGGGAGGGGAGGGCGAGGTCGGACACCACGCCCTTGAGCCGTTCGCGGTCCACGTGGGTGTAGCGGGCGGTGGTGGCGAGGTTCTTGTGGCGGAGCAGCTCCTGGATCTCCTTCAAGTTCCGGTCGCGCTCGTTGAGCAGCAGGGTCGCCGCCGAGTGCCGCAGGCCGTGGGCGGTGATGACCGGCGCGTTGACCGCCTGGCAGGCGGCCTTCAGCCGCCGGTTGAAGGCCTGGTTGGAATAGTGGCCGCCGTCGCGACCGGGAAACAACAATCCGCTCGCCGCGAACTCCATCCCGCCGCGCCGGAGCTGGTGCCCTTTGAAGGCTTCGCGGAACCGCAGCCAATCGGCCAGCGACAGCCCCAGCCGCTCGAGGAGCGGCAGATCGGCCAAGCCGCCGCCCTTACCCTTGATCCGAACGGCGGCCGGGATACCGGAGGAGTCTCGGACCAGTCGATCGGTCGGCAGGCCCGCCCACTCGTGGTAGCGGCAGGCCGAGTAAAACAAGGCCTCGGCCAGGTGGAAGGCGAGGTGGCCGTAGTAGTCGCTGCGGTGTTCCTGCAGGTGCAGCAGGACTGCAGCGACGTTGCCGGACTCCAGGTGCCGGATCTCGATCGCGTCCGGCCGGAACTTCGGGGCCAGGCAGTCGGCGAAGGGATTCTTGGCGTCGAGCACAGCGCGGTAGAGGAAGGACAGCGCCGCCTTGGTCTGAAGGTGGTGCGAGGCCCCCTTGCGCCGCGTCCACTCCGCGTAGAACGCGGCGGCACGGGCCGCCGGGAGCGCAGCGGGATCGAGATCCTCGGCTGCACAAGCCGCCATCAGCTTGGTCCAGGTGCGGCGGTAGGCCGTGCGCGTCGGTTCGGCGAGCTGGCGCTGTTCGGCGGCCGCGTTGGCGGCGGCCAGGATCTCGGCGGAATCAACGGCCATGGTTTCAGCGTTCGAGGGCTTCCAGCGCGTCGGCCAGCTCCCGCAGCTCGCGGGCTGAGAGCGGGGGAGGGGGATAGGCGACCGGCAGGGGTGCCTGGGTGTTCTTTTCCGCCGCGGCGAAGCGGGCGAACTCGCCGGATTCCTCGAGCACGGTCTTGAGCAGCGGCTCGACGGCCGCCCCGGCAGCCAGCCGGGCGGCGATCGCGGTGCCGAGGGCACGCGCGACCTCGACATCGAGGCCGGAGCAGGCCCAGCCGAGATTGAGGGTGTGGGAACATCCATAGAGGCTCCAGACGACATCGCGCACCCGCTTGCCTTGGCCGGTGGACCAGTGGTGGCGCAGGGTTTCGGTGAGGACGGGTACGGCGGCTTCGAGCTGTTCGATGGCGGTCATGGGGCGGCGGGGGGTTCAGGCGGGAACGCGTCGGGCGGAGAGGGCGGGGGATCGGCCGGCGGGTTCAGGTCGAACCAGGCGAGCGGCTCGCGCCAGCTGCGCCGGTCGATCAGGAAGAGGCGGCCGTCGCCGGCGACCGCCAGGCAACCGGGCGCCCACTGCTCGGCGGGTGGCAGCTCGGCGGCCCAGCCGACAAACAACCCGTCGAGCACGATCACCAGCCCGTCGGCGACCGGCGGGTCCTGCGCTTCCCGCCACAGGCGGGCGCGCTCGCGGGCGGCGGTCAAGCTGTCGTGCATCGCAAATTCGGCTTCTCGGTGGTGCAAGGCCCGGAAAAATCGCTTTTGGGGGCGATTTTGGCGGGAAAAGCGGGGGCGCAATAATAATCATTATTGTGCAGTTCAAGAATATTGCTCTTTCTTGAATCCGCATCAAATCAACTTGCACCAAGCTTTGAAAGCGTTCTTCCAGAAAATATTATTGTGCGTTCCGTGATTTCGCCCGAATCGGCGTGCCCGGTCGGACGCCAACGACGGAACCGCGGCAGCCGAAGCCTTGCGCCGCAAGCTGCGGAAGAAGCTGGCTGGCTTCTCGCCGGAGTTTCCCGCGGATCTCGATTCCTGGGAAATGCGTGGCTGGCGAGAAGGATTGGAGGACGACTTGCCGGTCCCGGCGCTGGTGCTTTTTCTCCTCAACCGGGTCTTGGGTTATCGGCAGCTCGACCCCGGCGACAAGGGCCGCTGGGCGGTCGGTTGCAGCGTCGCGGGCGAGCCGGTGGCGTTCCGGGACCGGAAATTCGGCTTTGAGATCCTGGTCGCCCCTGGCTCCACTTTGGAGCAGAAGCGAATCCTCTTTCCTCTCAAGGCCGCGTTGCGGGTGCTCGAAGAGGAGCTTCTGGTGCCGGAGGCGAACGAGCAGATTCATGACTGCCGGGTGGCCGTCATCAACCGCTTCGGCGAGTTCAGCCATCGCTATCAGTATTTCCGCACCAAAGCCGACGAGCTTTTCGCGCAGGCGGAAATCCGTCCCTCTGATCGGAAGGGCATGGAAGGCTTGCCAAGCATTTCGGCGGTGACAGCCGAGATGAACCGGGCCGCCGTGGCGGAGCGGGAGGCTTTCTTCCTGTCCGCCGCGATGGTGGACGCTTACTACAGCTTGCTGGAACACCGGCTCATCCTTTTGCGGGCCTTCACCGGCAAGCCAATGGCAGCCGGCGATTTCGAGAAACTGCTGGGAGCGAATTGGGAAGGGAAGCTGGTGATGGTCCTCGATCTGAACTCGAAGGGCAGGGAGGGGAAAGAGCTGCTCGGGGAACTCCGCCGGATTAAGGAACGCATCCGCAACCCGTTTGCACACGGAGGGGTCGAGAACGACCGCGGTTCGATCTATGTCCAACTGGGCAGCTTCGGAGCGGTGCCGGCGAATTTTTCGCGGGCCAGGAACAGTATCCGCTTCAACTTCCGGCCGATCGTGGCAGAGGATCATGCCGCGATGTGCGGAGTCTTCGACCGTCTCGATGCGTTCCTCGAGACCGATGACCTGTCGCTCCCGCACCGATTTCTCGATTCCAGCGTCGATCCCGCATTCGACGCGGGGATGCTTACCGAGTACACAACCGCGATCAAAGACGGCGGGGAGGCGGTTGACGAGTGGATCGATCGCTGGTCGAGGGAATGGGAACGGCACCAAAATGCCGACTATTGATCAAGGAAGGCGGGGTGTGCTCGACTAAGGCCGGAGACCCTTATCCTATCTGAGCGATGCCCGCCCATTCCACCTTCCCTGCCGCAACCTTGGAAAGCATCTGCCGGGTGCTGGCCGACACCAGCTCTGGTTTGACGGGAACCGAAATCGGACGCCTCCTCCAACAACTTGGCATCGGCGACCCGTTTCCGGGGCTGACCAAATGGAGGCGGCTCATGTCCGCGCTCGACCAGCGGCAGACCGATGATCGGTGCGGCAACAAGGTTATCGAATTCATCCTCGAGGCGATGCGCCCGGTTCGGTTTGCCCACCACGGCGAACTGTTTGAGGAGCGGTGCGCCGCCCTCAACGGGGTGCTGGTCTTCTCGGGATTGGAACTTCTCAGCGACGGGAATCTTGCCCGGGCGACCGCGGCCCGGACCCTCGACGAGGCCCGGCAGCGTGCAGGTCGCCTGCGTGCCGAGCTGATGAAGCGCAAAGTCCACCCGGAGGTGCTGGCCTTTTGTCGGGCGGAGCTCTTGCAGAACAATCATTTCCACGCGGTGCTGGAAGCCACCAAGTCGGTATCACAGAAGATTCGCGACAGGACGGGCTTGACCGGCGACGCCGGCGAGCTGGCGGAGAAGGCCCTTGCCCTCGGCAAAACCGGAATGCCGTTCCTGGCATTCAACACCCTTCAGACGGATTCCGAGAAATCGGAGCAGAAGGGACTCATGAACCTGATGGTCGGATTCTTCGGTACCTTCCGCAACACGACCGCCCACGCACCGAAGGTGACGTGGGCGATGAGTGAGCAAGATGCGCTCGATCTGCTCACGATGGCCTCTTTCCTCCATCATCGCCTCGATGCGGCCGCCCGAACACCACGAGCCATTTAGCTTGCGACGTTTGGCGCCCGGGCAACAGCGAGTTCGATACAGCTCTGGAACTGCTCCACGTCGAGCACCAGGTCGCCATCAAAATCCATCACTTCTTCGAGGTCGATGGAAAGGTGGCCGTCTTCGATGGCGGCGAGGACGCGGGCGGACTGGTCAGCGGTGAGAATCCGGCGGCGGTCATGATCGGGGTCGATGAGCTGCATTCGGCTATTATAGCAAATCGCTAAATCCGTGATCGGATGCGAACCGGGATTTCGACGCGGATCCGGGCCGCCAGCCCTTTCGGTTGCAAGGATGGATTTTTCGCTTGGCGGTCTTCCGACTTCCCATATTCGTATGGTTCGATACACTTTTTCTGTATCGAACCATACAGGCCTCCATGGATCATGTCCGCGATTACGTCACCTTGTCCGACTGCTACGACGCGTTCAACGAACGGCTGTTCGGCGGGCAGCTCCGCGGCTGCGTGCTGACCTTCGAGGACCGGGGCCAGCATTTCGGCTACTTCCGGGAGGGGGGATTCGTCGGCCACGACGGGGAACGCCGGGATGAAATCTGCCTCAACCCGCAATTCTTCCTCGCCAGTTCCGGTGACCTGGAATTGCTGCAAACGCTGGTCCACGAACAGGTGCATCAATGGCAGTACCAGTTCGGAACACCCTCGCGCCGGACCTACCACAACCGCGAATGGGCCAACAAGATGCTGGCGGTGGGCCTGGTGCCGAGCACGACGGGAAAACCCGGCGGCAACATGGTCGGCCAGAAAATGGCCGACTATCCCCAGGAAGGAGGACCCTTCCTCCGGATCGCGGAAGAGGTCCTCGCCGACAAGCAGCTCATTCGCTGGTACAAGGAAGGGGCGGTGATCCGCCGTGCCCAAGAGTACGCGGCGGCCCCGGTCGAGGAAGTGCCGCCGATGGTAGCCGCGGTGGCGGCCTCAATGCCGGCTCAAGCCGCCACGGGGGAAGCGCCCGCCCATCCCGTGGCCGCGCCGAGCAAGGTCAGCTACCGGTGTCCGGAGTGCAGTGCCAGGGCATGGGGAAAGCCGGGCCTCTCGTTGATTTGCGGGAAATGCTTCGACGCCGGCGGCGAGATTGTCCGCCTGGAAATGAACGCTGTGTATCTCCAGGAAAAGGACCGCTGGGTATCCGCTCCCACATGACCGCCGCGCTTCTCTCACAATCCCCCGGCCCTCCTAAGTGTTCATGTGAACGCTTTCGCCGTTGACGCCCTCGCATTGCCCGGACGATGGTCGCCAACGTGCGCCCTCTCTCCGCCCTGTTCATCGACTGCGACAGCTATTTCGCGTCGGTCGAGCAACACCTTGACCCGGCCTTGCGGGGCAAAGCGGTGGGCGTGGCGCCGGTGATGGCGGAAACCTCCTGTTGCATCGCCGCGAGCTATGAAGCGAAGCGGTTCGGGGTGAAGACCGGCACCCGGATCAGCGATGCCCGGATTCTCTGCCCCGGCATCGCCATCGTCGAGGCCAAGCCCCCGGAGTACGTCCGCTACCACAACCGGATCGTCGAGGCCGTCGAGGACTGCATCCATGTGGAGGAAGTCCTTTCGATTGACGAGATGTGGGCATGGCTGCCGCTCAACCTGCGGGAGCCGGCCACCATCCGCCGCATCGCGGAAAGGATCAAAGCGAAGGTTTCGGAATCGGTTTCCCCCGCGATCACCGTCAGCATCGGGGTGGCCCCGAACCGGTATCTGGCCAAGATCGCCTCGAAGATGAGAAAGCCCGACGGGCTCTTTTTGATCGAAGAATCGGAGTTGCCTGAGGCGCTGTATCCGCTGGAACTCCGGGATCTGACCGGCATTGCCCGGAGCATGGAGTCTCGGCTTCACGCGGCCGGTATTCACTCCGTGGCCGCCCTTTGCCGGGTGGAAAAGGCCGTGCTGCGTGGCGTTTGGGGCGGCGTCCTGGGGGAACGCCTCTGGCACTTACTCCGTGGCGACGTGATTCCCGATCTGGTTTCCTCGCGGAAGTCCATCGGTCACTCGCACGTTCTTCCTCCGGATTCACGCGCACCGGGCCTCGCGTGGCCGGTGCTTTGCAAGCTGCTGCACAAAGCTTGTGAGCGGCTGAGAGCCCACGGGATGCTCGCGGCCTCGCTCACGGTGAAGATCGCCTTTTTCCGCGGGGTGTCGTGGAGTCCGAAAATCCGGTTCCAGGAAACGGATTCAACGCGGGTGCTCATGAAGCTGCTCGATCAACTCTGGCGCGACCGGCCCGATCCCAAAGCCCCGATCCTCCAGGTGGGTGTAGTGCTGGCTCGGCTGGTGGAAAGCGGGAACTTCACCCCGGATCTGTTCGCTAACCACGTCGCCGATCTGATGTCCCTGCAGGACGACAAACAGAAGCGCCTCGATGCGGCTCTCGACCGGCTACGTGTCCGCTACGGTCGCGATGTGGTGTACTACGGCAGCGTCCAGGATAGCCGGGACAAGGCTCCGATGCGGATCTCATTCACCCACATTCCGGACCTCGGAATTGAGAGCGACCGACGTTCCTAAAAAAGCGAGCCTTGGGGATCATCGGGTTTGGGCTTCCGGGATTTCAGCGGGCTTTTACACGGTTCGATCAGAAGCGGCCCCGGGTAGGGGGAGAACGTGGATTTCTCGCCTCGGAGGAAGGCCATGCCTTCCTCGAAATCCACGATGGCGAGCAGCCGGTCATGGACACGGGCGACTGCCGGGGTCGGTTCGGTGGTGATGGTGGCAAAGCAGGGGCCGTGCTCTTCGGTCGGCTGGTAGAGGCCCGCAACCCAAAGCCAATCGGCGTCCGGGTGCCGGAGCTCGTGCGGCTGCTTCCCGCCGCCGGGCAACTCCTGCCACTCGTAGAACGATGACATGGGCACCAGGCACCGGTGCCGCTCCAGCGGTTCCACCCACATGCCCCGCGAGAGGCTTTCCGATCGGGCGTTGTTGACGATCTTCCATTTTGGATGAGGGAAGCCCCAACGCATGATCGCAGGCTCCAGCCCGTCGTCCGTCCGGATCACGGCGACGCCGGCGGCCGACCGGCGGACCAGCCGGCTCGGCAGCCTGAGAATCTTTTCCGTGACCAAAGCATCCAAGTCCTTGGCTCCGGTCTTCGGGTGGATGTTGTAGGCGTTGCACACGGGCGGACGATGGAATTGGGAGAACCGGGTGGGGGAATCGGGTCAAGACCGATTTTCTTAAAACATCTTGCACTCGGCCGGATGATCCTCCATCTTTCCCCCGGAGGCTCGGCCAAGAGTCAACTGCGTTCCGCATGGGACCGGGGGACTCAAACGCATTGCCTCCTTTTCTTTTTTATCGGCGAGGTTCCCGCGCCTCGTAGAGATCGGGGACACAGACGATGCCAAAACTACGATAGGTTTTCACGCCGTCGTAGCCATCGCCGCGCCATTTGAGCGAATTGATTCGCCTACCGTAGCGAGCCGCGATTTCGGGCCGGTCGGGAGCATCCATTTCTCCTGGCCTCCTGTATCCCCAATTCAGCGCGTAGATGACCACGTCCGCCATCTGGACCGGAAGCGCCATACTGGACGATACGAAAAACGGTGACGGCACGATCCACTTCGCCCGCTGGAGCCCCTTGGCCGTTTTCGTGAAATACTGCTCCAGCTTCCTCACAAAACGCCGGTCGTATTTCTCCTCCACCTCATCCATGACCAGGATCCCGCACTGCCGTTCCATTTCGAGGAAGTAGAAGAAGCGTTCCAACAGGAAAGTGTGGTCTTTCCGTAGAATCTCCAAGGGCGTCGTCCCCGGCGGAGGATTAGCCGCACCTCTCGGAACGGCCGATGCGAACACCCGCGCCCCGTGGCGCTCGAGGAGGTCAAAAATCCCATCCGCCATGGCTAGGCTCGCCTGACCGTAGGCGGTGAACTGGTCCCGCTTGGGACTCCGCCTGTCGAGGCCGGCCTGAAGGTATCCCCGGCAAAGATGGCGTCGGCTTTCAGGATCAAGAGGCTCGTCCTGAGCCGCGTGCTTGAACCGGTCCTTTTTGAGAAGCTTCGACCCTTTAATCTCCGATCCATAATCCACGAGCCGGGCACCGAAGCATTCCAGCTCCAAACTGCCCGCATCCTGCAACAGAGGCCACAACTTATGCTCAGCCAGGGCAAACCCGCCACGAACCTCATACGGCATCTGCCGGTGGTCGTGTCCGCTCTCATCCATGAATAGAAGCCAAGCCATAGGAGGAGGATCGTGGGGCTGCCCGGCGGGTCTTGCAAGCCGGTGGGTTTGGGGATTGGCTATCATCAATGTCTCCCGTCCTCCTCTCATCGCTCGCTCCATTTCTCACTTCTGCGGTGACGGTGGTTTGTGGCGTGATCGTTTTCGTCACCGGCCAGATTCTTCTCAAGCGATGGATCGAACCGGTGGTGGAGTTGAAGCGATCTCTTGGGTTCGTCTCCAGCGTCTTTCTGCGCCATCAGGCGAAGATCACCAACGGACGGTGCAACGATGAGATCCAAGACGACTTGCATCAGGCGGCCTCACAGCTCCTCGTGCACGCGCAAGCGATTCCTGCCTACAACATATCGCGCAAGGTCTTCGGTCTGCCGACCGGTGAAGAGCTGGTCCGGGCCGCGCAAGCCATGAACCTGATTGCTTCGCGGGCACGGGGAGAGGAAACCCAGGGATCAGTTGAAGATTTCAACCGAAGTTTGAGAGAGGTGGGCGAAGCACTCGGAATCCGCGTGGACTACAGAGGTTGATTCCAATGGAATGCATGTTCCGTAATTTTGTAACAAAATCACATTCCAGCCGCGAATGCGGCCGCCGGCGTTACCGGCGATCGAAGGGGGCATGGTGTGGCGAGACGACAAAGGCGAGGCCGGACAGTAGCGCAGCGGATGGGAGGTTCGCCCACCGGCGGGGAGGCCGCACGATGATGGGGTGCGGAGCTTCCGCAGGGATCGAGCCGGAGCTCCCGAAACGGATTGATCTACGTCGCATGGCGTAGATGAGTCCGATTTCCGGCCGCAGACTATCGAGCATGTCGAGACGCCGACACGGCGATTCGTGTCCGGACGCGACGGCATCGCTTCACGGGATGCCCAAAGCGCCAGGACACGCGGGAAGGGAGGATGGAGCGCGCAGGAAGGGGGAAAACCTTCCTCGCCACGCGGCAAAGGCATCGAAGCCGCGTGAAAGCCGCGTCCGCACCTGCTTGCCAGGTGCGGACGCGGCGGGGCGGGTTGTCCCGCCTCGCCGTCTCAGAGAAGCGGCGGAAGTTCCACCGCTTCGATGGGGGCGGGGATCACCAACCCGGCCCAGCCGGGGGAGGGTGGGCCGGTGGGCCGGTATGTCCACGCACGATGACAGGCGGGGCATTGGAGGTGTCCGGGAGGAAGCTCGCCGGAAACCGGCGTGCGGCAGAAATCGGCAAAGTCCGATACATGGCCGCACCAGCAGCGGAGATTGCAGAGGGATGGGCCGAAAGCGGTCATGACTCAAAACAGACTCATTTGCGCGGTTTGCGGGAACATCCCTCGGATGAATCCTTCCGGGGTTGTTCCATCCGCAAACATGCCGACCGGCGCGAAGATCGAGCGGTATCCGGTTTCGGTAATTCCCGGCAATGGTCCATCGTGGCGAACCGTCAAATGAACTTGGGTCGAACCAAGCCAGAAGGCGCGGCATTCCACCCGGAAGGTCCACGGGGAAACCGTCAGCTCGGCCGAGCTCCACGCTTCGAGCGTCAGCCGTCCCCGGACGCGGGGAACCACGGCATCGAGGCAATCGGCCATGCACCGGAAGCCCAACGCCTCGAAATGTTCCCGGCAAAGGGAATTGAGAGATTCCAGCGGGCGGTTTCCCTCGGGGCCGTGTGCGAGGGCGTGAGCCGCAGCCAGCGGAAACAGCCTCGCGGCTTCCTGCTTCAAATATACTAGGTCCATCGTATCGGATGAGGAAGGGGAGAGGCGGAGAAATTCCGCCCCTCCCGGTTGACGGATCAGCCCTCCAGTCCGGCCAACGTCCGAGCCATCGGCAAGGTCCGGTCGTTGCGGTACGCCTGCCAGCATCCGAGCGAGGGAGTCCAACGGAACCCGGAACGCTTGAGCGTGGCGCGGGTGTCCGCGTCCGGCTTGCCCGGATAGAACAAGCGGACTCGGTTCTCCGCCGGGCAATCCTCAATGCGGGCGTTCGACCCTTCCAATTCCGTTGCCGGGGTCGCGTGGGCTTTCTCCACGCTGACAAGCCGGGTTTTCATCCTTCGGATGTTCGCGTTGTTGTTCTTCAGCTCGAAATCCGCGAAGCCGATGCGCCCGATGCAATCCGGTTTCAGGAGCTGGATGGCGCGGGCCTCGGTGTATCCGAGGGCCACCAAAGCGGCCACCTGTGCTTCCGGCCCTGCCTTGCGGTGCTTGCGGATCGCGGCGTTCGCATCCTTCATCCGCTTCTGCAAATCCTCGGCCTTGGCGATCTCATCCGCCAGCCGCTCGCAGGCGTCTGAATGGCCGAACATGATCGGGCCGGTATAGGGAAGAATGGCTTTCAGGATGCGTTTCCGCCAGAGCTTCCGGCAGTTAAGAAGCTCCTCAAGCCGCCGGTGCTCGGAGGCGTTGGCCTTCTCGGCGCGACGCACCGGGAAATTGCTTCCGCCCGTAATCATCGAGGAAATGCAACGCGACTTCGCCGAAAGGTGGGCAAGGGTGCTGCGCTTCAATGCCTCGCGGTAGCGGGGGAACAGCTCGGCGAGCTGGTCGCCGGTGCCGTGTTTCTCCGCGTGGGTCGTGAACTCGACCAGATCGGCGGAGAGGGTGTCGGCGTAGCCTTTCACGGTGGAAGCCCCCCGGCGTTCCGGGGAATGGCTGACCCCCTCATGGGCACGGGTCGCGAAATCAAGCGGGATGTCCGCGCTGAAATCCGGCGTTGCCGGGGCCGGGGTTCCGGCATTAGATTCGTTCTGGAAAGTCATCTTCTCGCTAAGTGGGTGATTGATCCGAAGGGGGCCGGAAGCGTTGGCGCGCTCCCGGCTCCCGCTCTTTACCGTCAGCCGTTGGCGGCTGAGGCACCTTTACCCCGGCGGGTCCGGGCTTGTCCTTTTGCTGCGGGACGGGCTCCCGGCTTGGCCACGATCTGCCAGCGGTCCACCCGCACGCGGTAGCCGTAAACGGTCACACCGTCTTCCTTGCGGGTGTAGTTGTTGGGACGGATGCGGCCCTCGATGAGAACAGCCGCGCCCTTGGTGGCAGCTTTGGCGAACGCCTCGCCGTAGCCATTCCAGATTTCGAAGTCGATGGCCATCGGCTCGCCCTTCTTCCACTCTCCGCTTTCGCGGTCCTTGTAGGATTCGGTGTGAATGAGGCGGGCACGGGTCACGGTGGCTTCTCCGGCTTGCTGGGTTTCCGGGTTCGCAACAAGGTTCCCGGTGATGGTCAGTTGGTTCATGTCGATCATGGTTGGATCAGGTATTTAGGTTTCGGTTCTGGTTGATGGTCAGGGTTTTATGCCCCCGACCGATGGGAAAAACATAACTCGAAACGGCACCATCGACAAGCAAATAAACCGCATAACACATTGATTACAAACGAACAACAAACGCAAAGAGCGTTTTTCGTTCGAGCGAAATCAATGACGCGACGAACGCGCCGCCGCCCAATCGAAGCGGATGCCAGAGGGTGGAGGCCGGAGCTGCCCAGACCTGCACAAGCGATAGAGTGAGGGGCTCGGTTCCGTCCAGGTGGAGGCGCAGCACTACCTTGACGGACCCCGTAAGGGGAGGCCCCGGAGTGAGAGCGCGCGGAAGGGAGGACAGCGAGGACAGGAACGAGGCGGCATTGCGGCCGAACTTGCCCTTGGCAATAGCGGGGCGGTGGCTTGGATCACGCGCCAGCGTGCAAGCTCACGGTGGGGAATGGAGGGCGGGGAGGGGGATCACCGACCGAACGGAATAAAGTCCCCCGGCGGTCACAGCCGCCCTGGGGACGGCGCGCATGGGAAATCCATGCCGCCGGTTTATGCCGGATCGGGCGGTCGATGCGGAGGCCGGAACGTGTGGCATGCGTGGCGCGGAGCCTGGTCAATCTTCACCCGGCGCATGAAGCCGATCGACACGGATCTGATGGCATGAGGAACGAATGCAGCAGTCCGGGGCGGGTCGGCATGATGCGGGGGCGCGGAGCCATGAATAGCACCGGCCTCCGATCGGACACGGACCGGTGGGCACCACGGGTCCGTGCCGGAGGCCGCTGGTTTCGAGAAGGGGGCGTTGCGGGGGAATCACCCGCAGAGAGGGGAGAGCCGCACGAAGTAGGCTCGGGGGGAGAGACTTCTCCCACGCCAGCACGACGGAATCTAAAAACTAGGATGATCGGACTTTCCCTTTCGTATCCGCCAAATCGAGCAAATGGAAAGCTCTCCTGAATCTGCTCACTTCGATGCAATTCTCTTCGGTGATCCTCTCCATCTTTCCCCCCACCTTGCGCATGAACCAGCGCCCCGTATCGGCTTTGCTTCGGGAAATGTACATCGCCTTCTTGGTGCCTCCCTTCTTGGATCCCCGGGTGATGGCCAAATCGATCAGGCGGTTGAATTCCTTGATCGGAAACACGAAAATCTCCCTGTCGGTGCCGGTACCGGCGGACAGCACGTAAATCAGGAAAAAGTCCTTCCGGTCGTCATAGGCCGAAAACTCGTCGGGCTTGAAGAGCCTCCACGAGGTCACATCGAATAGCGCTTTCTCCCACTTCGAACCGACCGAGTAGAGCTTTCCGAACTTCACCTGAGCCTCCCGGTAGATCGGCTTGGACGCATGGAGCTTCCGGAGAATGAAGTCCACTTTGTCCACGTCGAGAAACCTCGAGTAAGGATTCCATCCATGCTCGAACAGCTCGAAAGCGGCGTAGGTTTCCCCTAGAACCTCGTAGTGACCGGCTTGCAGCCGCATTTCCGGCGTCAGCCCTTCGGCATTGATCGACATGATCAGAATCTATTCGTCTCCCGGTTGGATGACAAGATCCCTCCCGGAACATGGGATCTTCCGCTGGCTCACCGGGAGAACGCGAGTCGGTCGAACCGGCGGGCCGCATTGCCGGCCAGCATCCACCCAATGGATGCCGGAAGAAGTGTCCACAGCCAAACCACCCTGGCGGCCCGCCGCTCAAACAGGGACCGCACCCGTGTCTCGGCTGCCTCCCAGCCCGCGGGGAAGCGGATTCTATCGATTTGCGCCTTCACGAATCCATCGATCGCGAAGTGGAAGATCAGTCCGAGCGCCAGCACGGACAGAAAGATCCGCTTGGTGAAGAAGAACCGCAATCGAAGCTGAAACATCGACATTGAGGCAACATTACCCCTCCCGGGGAGGAATGCGATTCCAATATCCGAAGAATCCTTTGACGTTAAAACAATCTTCTTTGGATGATGGTGAAAAATCGAGTGTAAAGCCCGCCATCCCGGATGAAAAATTGAAATAAGAACATTTCATTGGCTCAGTCGGGCATGGCGGAGCCTCAAAGCGTTTGCAATGACGGACACTGAACTGAAACTCATGGCGGCACCGGCGATCATCGGGCTGAGGAGCAAGCCGAAGAACGGATAGAGCACACCCGCTGCGATCGGCACGCCGAGCGCATTGTAGATGAAGGCGAAGAACAGGTTCTGACGGATGTTGCGCATGACCGCCCGGCTTACGCCAATGGTCTTGACGATCCCCGTGAGGTCGCCCTTCACCAACGTCACGCCGGCGCTCTCGATGGCGACGTCGGTGCCGGTTCCCATGGCGATGCCGACGTTGGCTTCTGCCAGGGCCGGGGCATCGTTGATGCCGTCGCCGGCCATCGCGACCACGGCTCCCGCCGCCTTCAGCTTGCGCACGATCTCGATCTTGTCCTGAGGCGTGACCTCGGCATGCACTTCGTCGATGCCCAGCTCTCGCGCCACGGCCTCGGCGGTCCTTCGGTTGTCGCCGGTGCACATGATGACCTTCAAGCCGAGGCCATGAAGCGTGGAGATGGCACCCGGCGTGGTGTCCTTGATCGGATCGGAAATCGCGAGTATGCCCGCCACTTCGTCGCCAATGGCGACCCACACGACCGTCCTCGCCTGCTCCTGCCACGACTCCGCATTCTGTCGGAGATCATCCGGGATGGCGATGCCGGCATCGGAAAGGAAAGCCGCTTTCCCGACGCGCACGGTCTCGCCGTCCACCCGGCCGGTCACCCCGCCGGCAGTCGTCGACTCAAAATCGCGGGTGTCCAGCGGCTCCAGGTTCTTCTCCTTCGCGGCATCGACGATCGCCCGGGCGAGCGGGTGCTCGCTGCTATGTTCCAGCGAGCCCGCCAGTTGAAGCATCCTCGTCGGATCTTTGGCCTCGGTGTCGACCACGCGGGGCTTCCCCGCGGTGAGGGTTCCCGTCTTGTCGGTCACCAGGTGGGTCACCTTCTCGGTGGTCTCGATCGCCTCGGCGTTCTTGACCAGGATCCCGCTCTGCGCGGCGCGCCCGACACCGACCATGATCGACATCGGCGTGGCTAGTCCGAGGGCGCAGGGGCAGGCGATGATCAGCACCGCCACCGCATTGACCAGAGCGTAGGCCATGGCCGGGACCGGGCCGAAGACCGCCCACACGACGAAGGTGAGGACGGCCACCCCGATGACCACCGGCACGAACCAGCCGGACACGGTGTCGGCGAGCTTCTGGATCGGCGCGCGGCTGCGCTGGGCGTCGGCGACCATGTGGATGATCTGCGAGAGCAGGGTCTCGGAGCCGATCTTCTCGGCGCGCATCAGGAAGCTGCCGGTCTGGTTGACGGTGGCGCCGATCACCGGGTCGCCGTCGCCCTTGGCAACCGGGACCGGCTCGCCGGTGATCATCGATTCGTCGAGGTTGCTTCGGCCCTCGGTGATCACGCCGTCGATTGGCACCTTCTCGCCCGGCCGCACGCGCAGGATATCGCCCTTCGCGATCGCATCGACCGGTACCTCCTCCTCCTCCTTGCCGTCGCGCACCCGGTGGGCGGTCTTGGCAGCCAGCCCGAGCAACGCCTGGATCGCCGCCCCCGTGCGGCTGCGGGCCCTCGCTTCAAGAAGCTGTCCGAGCAGAACCAGCGTGGTAATGACGGCCGCTGCCTCGAAGTACAGGCCGACTTCGCCGTGCTGGCGGAAGGATTCTGGAAACAGACCGGGCGCGATGACGGCCACCGCGCTGAATGCGTAGGCGGCCCCGACTCCGACCGCGACCAGCGTAAACATGTTCAGACTCCGGTTCACCATCGATCTCCAGGCCCGGGTGAAAAACATTCCGCCCGCCCAGAACACCACCGGCGTGGTCAGGACGAACTCGACCCATTTCGAAATCCGCTTCGGCACCAGCGTGTCGATGCCGGGAACGAGGTGTCCCATCGCCAGCACGAAGACCGGGACGGTGAGGGCGAGTGCGATCCAGAACTTGCGGGAAAGCGTGCGGGCCTCATCGTCCTCCCCGGCCTCTCCGACCTGACCGGTGATGGTCTTCGGCTCGAGCGCCATGCCACAAATCGGGCAGTCCCCGGGATGGTCCTGCTCGATCTCCGGGTGCATCGGGCATGTGTAGATTGTCGCCGGCTGCCATAGCGGGTTGCGCTCGAGCGCCATGCCGCACTTCGGGCAGTCGCCCGGCTGGTCGCTCTCGACGCCCGGGCACATCGGGCAGAAATACTTCGCACCAGCGGACGGCTTCACGTCACCGTGGTGATGGTGATTGCCGCCATGGCAGCAGCTCTCGTCCTGGGGCTCCGAGGCCTTCGGTAAATGATGGTGCCCTTCTCCGGGCACCTCCTCGTGCCCGTGACAGCAGCTTTTCCCTTCCTCCGTATTGGCCGGCGGCTCGGGTTGGGGATCATGTTGGCAGCAGGAGCGCTCCGGCTTATTGTGGAAATGATGCTCGTGTTTGTTCATGGATTTGTTGGCTTTCACGGGTGCAAACGCACGACCTTCCCGAGGCTTACACCTCGGATTTGAAACGTTGCCCCGATCTTCGCTTCCCGCCATGCCTGAGATTTCCGAGACGCTTCTGGCGAACCTTGATGCCTTCACCGGATTCGCCCGGTCCCGACTCGGCGATGCGGACCTGGCGCGGGACGCGGTGCAGGATAGCCTGCTGAAGGCTATCACCGCCGAGCGCCAGCCGTCCGAGGAGGCGGTTGTTCCGTGGTTCTACCGGATTCTCCGTCGGACGATCATCGACCTGCACCGGCGACACGACGCGCGGAACCGTGCGCTCGACCGCCTCGGTGATCAGCTCGGCACTCCGGCTGACCCTGAAGAGGAACGGGTGTTGTGCTGCTGTTTCGAACGTTTGCTTCCCGATCTTCCCGAGAGCTACGCCGAACTCATCCGGAGGATCGACCTCGGCGGCGAGCGGGCCAGCGACCTGGCCGCAGAACGGGGTTCCAATGCGAACGCGCTCACGGTGCAGCACCATCGCGCCCGACGCCGACTGAGGGATCTTCTCGAAGGCAGCTGCAAGGTCTGCGCCTCGCACGGCTGCCTCGACTGCGACTGCGCGGGGACCGACCATTGAGATCCCCGCGCTTTGGCAGCTTGTTCTGGACGCCTTGTTCAGTCCTTCAGTGGGATGAGCACCATGCATTCTTCGCCTTTACTGTTGAGATAGGTCACCTCCCTTTTCGTGCGGGCTGGCGTACCCTTTCCTGGAGGGCCGACGCGCTTGATCGTCACCTTCTTCTTGCAACCGTCGCAGTGGATCGTCCCACCGTCGTGGCAGAGCTTCTCGGCGTCCGCCGCATCGGCAATCTCGCCGACGGTCGCGGTCTCGCAGTCCCTGCATACTAGGACGTAGCGATCCCCCGGTTTCATCGAGCTGATCTTCTCCACACTCTTGGTGGATCGGAAGAAAGGAGCGCGATTCGGTGATTGCGCTTCGGCGATTCCAAGCATCCCGACTGCCAAGGCAAGGGCGCTGAGGGTTGTGACGATTGTTTTCATGGTTCGTTTCTCTGTTTCGATCTGTTCGAGCTGCTTGCTTCAGTGGGCGGAGCGCTCGAGGAATCCGTCCTGATACGTTCAACCTCGACTGGGGAACAAACCCTCAAACTTCTCCGCGTTTTCTGCCGGAACACAGAATCCAAGGGTTTGTGGTAGGAGCGGGGTTTCACTGAGCGGAATTCTCCTCGTGTTTCGGTCACTTCGACTAAATCCGGCGTGACAAGCGGGTCGGGATTCCTGCCAAAATCGATCCACTAGATTATGAACAACGATCCACTAGATGATCTTCTTCGAGCTGCGGCGCAGGAGCCGCCGCTTTCGGAGGGCTTCCGGAGCGAGGTGTGGACGCGCATCGCCTACGCGGAGCAACGGTCCGTCGCGTCCTGGTTCCATCGGGCTCTGGCCAGCTTGGTTCGTCCGTTGCCTGCCGCCCTGACCGTCGCGGCAACAGTGGTGATCGGAGCTTGGCTGGGCCTCGCGAGCACGCCGACGGCCGAGGATGCGCAGCTCAGCTATGCCGAGTCGATCAGCCCGTTTTCCCAAGAGCACACGCCATGAAGAATTCTGCCAAGTACGGAGGGGTGGTTCTTCTGATCTCCCTAATGATGGGGGTCTGCGTTTTCTTCGCAGTTAAAACTCACAAAGCTCCCGCGCCCCACGGAGCCTTGATCGACGATTTGCCCGAGCTGGAGTGGTGCCGTGCCGAGTTTAACCTTAGCCCTGAGCAGTTCGAGAGAGTTCGGGAACTCCATGTCGCGTACCGACCCACGTGCGAGGAAATGTGCCATCGGATTCGGAAAGCGCACCTACGACTGGAGGAGGCGTCACAGGGCGCCCAAGGCGTGACCCCCGAGCTGAAGGCGGCCATCGAGGATCATGCCCGGATTCATGCCGAGTGTCAGGAAGCGATGCTTGAACACCTCTATGAAACTGCTGCCATACTGGATGAGGAGCAGGCGCAGCGTTACCTGACCATGATGTTGCCATTCGCCCTCGACTTCAGCCACAGCGAACCCGGAGACGTCCATGGAGAATGAGATGGAAGACGTCGATGAAGTGCAGTTGATGTCGCGCCTGGCGAGTGGCGAGGATCTTGCCCTCAACGTGCTGATGGATCGGTGGGCTCAACGGCTGAACGCGTTTCTCTATCGAATGACCGGCCAGCGCGAGGTCGCGGTCGATCTCACGCAGGAGACCTTTGTCCGCCTCTACAAGGCCCGGAAGCGCTACCGACCAAAAGGGGCGTTCAGCACCTACCTGTTTTCCATCGCTGCGAACCTGGCGCGCAACCACGCCCGCTGGAAGTCGAGACATCCCACGGTGTCACTGGATGCTACCCATAACGACGGGCACCCCTTGGTTCAGGAAGCCAGCGACCCCGGTCAACAGCCGGACGAACACGCCGACTCTGCCGAGCGATACCAGAAGGTGCGCGAAGCTCTGGTCGCCTTGCCGCCCGACCTGCGGCAGGCGATCATCCTCTTCGTTTACGAAGGCATGGGCTACGCGGACATCGCGGACATCGCGGGCTGCTCGCCCAAGGCGGTGGAGACCCGGATCTATCGTGCCCGCCAGTTGCTCAAGGGGATCCTGTCGTAAGCTTCGGCCAACCGCCCACGTCATTGGTTCGCAGGACGGATCACCGTTTCAGCCCGGATCTTTCCGTTGTCGCGGGTGGAGCGCCCGGTTCCCTTCGCGAATCGTATCGTGAATACCCCCGCCTTTCTGAAAGGCCGCAAGACAAAGCGGGCAGCATAGCTCGACCATGTGACCCTCGTGGTTGAGCCGGCAGTAGCCCCGTCCGCCGCCGACGCCCTTGCCGCAAACGACGCAGGTTTCCTCATTGTATTCGGGGATGTAGGGATCGGTCATGGCGGTCAGACGGTTGATGTTTTCGGACTTGAAGATACTGCAGGGGGGTGTCGGTGCCGACTCGCCTCATCTGGTGAAACACCGGCAGACGCCCGGCCCCTCGTGGCGATTGCATCATTCACTCGATCGGAACTGAAAATGTCGTTACGGATCGGTAATCCAAGGGGTAGCAGAGTTTCCGGGGTTTCACCACCTGTCCGAAAACCTGATCTCAGACAAGTATCCCATGAAAACAATCATCACCACCATCATTTCCCTTCCGTTGCTCCTGCCCTTGATTTCAGCGGAGGAGGAAAGCGCCGATATGCGGGAGCGGGAGCGCATCGTTGAGCTGATGGAAGCCCGAGTCGAAGCAGGCGACCAGAGGATCGTGGAGCTGGCCAACGAAATCCAGACGATCCACCACCGGCTGAATGCGAAGCTCGAACGATTGGTCGGAAAGCTTGCCAGACTGGAGGACTCGCCCGATTCCGGATTCCGGCTTGGGAAGGCCAAAATCGAGGTGATCGAGGGACTCGAAGCAGCGGTTGAGGAGTTTGTGGCCCAACGCCGCACCTTGGAGCAGAAGCTGAGGGCGGGTACGGAGGAACGGGCAGTTGGCGACGTGCAGATGGAGATTGATCATCTGGACGCGGAGGTGGTGAAACACCTCGATCAGGTGGTGAAGCTGTCGCTGTCCTTCGCCAGGGATGAGCACGTCAAGAAATACGAGAGTGTCGGCGGCTCCGGCTACTACACCGGCGGCTACGGATGGTTTGAGGAAACCGTCCAGATCAGTGATGAGTGGCGGCAGAACCGGCACAACCGAACGATGGACCGTGAACAGCGGGAGCAGGTGACCGGTATCCTTGATCGTGCCATCGCACGTTGCGAGGCGAGCATCCGTCGCGCGGAAACGGCGCTTGAGAACGACAACATGTCATCCGAGGAGCGGCAGATCCTTCAGACCGAAATCGACGCCCACCGGTCCATGCTCGACAAGCGCAAAGCCCAGAAGGACGAGTTGCTTTTTGAGCCACAGCCCGAAACCAGTGAGGTTGGGCGGGATCTGGCACGGGAGCTCGAGAAGGCTGTGGATGAAGGCCTTGCCGAAGTTCAGGAGGATATCAGAAAGCTCGTTGTGGTCCACCGCAAGTTCCGGGAGGAGCAGGCCGACCTTACCGAGCTGAAGTCTCTCCTGGCTGCTAGAAAAGAGTGGCTTGAGGAGAACCGCCAGCCCAAAGCCGGAGACTGAGAGGCTGATCCATCCGGACTCCAAACCCGGGAGGTGTGCATTATGGGAAGCTCATCACATGAATTCGCCACCTCGTCCGGGGGGAGCGCATCAAAGCAAGTCCCCGGCGCGACCCAACCACGGGGTGGCGAGACTCCCGATGGTCTGAGGAGATCGAAAGGCTCCGGAGGAGAAGGCATTCGAATTCTGCACGTCACTCCCGAGCTTTCCTCATTGCCGGCGGAGTTCGCCCGCATCCAGCCCAATATCACTGCCAAGGCAGGCGGTCTCGCCGATGTCACCGCAGCATTGTTCGAAGGGTTTCACCGAATGGGTTCCGATGTGCATGTGACCCTTCCCCACTATCGCCGGCTCTTCGGCGTCGATCCGAATCACTTCGATCCCTCGAGCTGGAGGGAATACAGACGCAAGAATGGGCTCGAGACGGTCCACCTCGCGGAAGACCGGAGCTTCTACTACCGCGAGAAGCTTTACGACGAGGCGACCAATCTCGACATCGCTCTGGCATTTCAGCGGGAGGTCATCAACAATGTCATTCCACGGGTGGATCCTGACCTTGTCCATTGCCATGACTGGATGACCGGGCTGGTGCCTGCGGCAGCGAGGAGGCTTGGGATCCCGAGTGTCTTCACCATCCACAATACCCACACGGAAAGGCTCACACTCGAATGCATTGAGAGCCACGGAATCGACGCGGCCGAGTTCTGGAGTTCGCTCTACTTTGAGAACTATCCCACCCACTACGAGTCAACCCGGCAACACAACCGCGTCGATCTGTTGGCCAGCGGCATCATCGGTTCCGACTTCGTCACCACGGTCAGCCCTACTTTCATGGATGAGTTGAGCCAGGGCAGTCAGGGCAGCCTCGCCCATCCCCTGAGAGCGCATTTGGAATGGCGTTGCTCGTGCGGTGCCGCCCGAGGAATCCTGAATGCGCCCCATCGCTCCTATGACCCCTCCATCGATCCCTCCCTCGTCCGTTGTTTCGATGCCACCACGGCGACCGAAGGCAAAGCGATCAACAAGGCTGCGTTCCAAGAAATGACAGGACTGGCCGTGGACCCCGATGCGGCGTTGTATTTCTGGCCCTCGCGCCTGGATCCTGTTCAGAAGGGCTGCCAGCTCCTGGCTGAAATTCTCGGGCAGCTCACCGCCGACCAGATGGGGTCTCGTATCCAGCTCGCGATCGTGGCGGACGGTCCGTTCCAGAAGCATTTCCATGAAATTGTCTCTATGCATGGCCTTCACGGACAGGTCGCAATCCGAGATTTCAACGAGGATCTTTCACGGCTCGGATATGCGGCCGCAGACTTTGCTCTCGTCCCTTCTCGTTATGAACCCTGCGGGCTGGCCCAGATGATCGCACTCCGCTATGGGACTCTTCCCGTGGCCCATCGGACGGGAGGACTCCGCGACACGGTCCGGCAATTGCAGGGGAGTGACATCGGCAACGGCTTCCTCTTCGAGAACTACGACAGCAATGGCCTCCGATGGGCCATCAGCGAATCCATACGATTTCATGGTCTCGCCAAGCCCGAGAAGGCCCGTGTGGTTTCCCGGGTCATGAAAGAAGCGGGGCTGGCATTCTCACCGGAGCAGATGATGCTGGAATATTCCGATGTTTATCAGGGCACGGCGGGCCAGGTATCGGGATGGACCGTTTCTCCGTAAGGCAGCAACCCAAAGCGAGCAGGCTGAAAAGTGCCTCTACTCGCTATTTGCTCTCGTCGTTATCCAGTTGCCTCCGCAGGCTGTTCAGGCATGGCTTGCTGCAAACCACCATGAAACGACCCTCGTGTTGGTGCCAGACGCACTCTTCACACGAGCGAATTCGATCCCCGCAAACCGAGCATCGAACGCCACCAGACCCGTGTGGATGTGACTTGAGTGTTTTCATCGGCGTGCCTCTCACCTGAGTAAAACCCCAAAGCATTCGTTAACCCTTCCCGTTCGGCTGGATGCAGTGCCAAGTCCTCCCACGAAAAGAGGGACAAGTATCAACTTGTCCCTCCCTTGGTTCGCAATCTGTCCGGGCCGCATGATGTCTAATGACGACCTCGCGGACTGGTATGGACTCTTTGATGGGTTTGGCGTCCACCTGCATGTTGACGGGAGGGTCGGGCATGGCCTCTTGAGGCAGCGTGACCGTGATGCCATCCGGAGCGATAATGGACTCGCCTTTGATGAGGCACATATGAGTGGTGGATGCGCTGTCGATGGTGAGCCCCCGACCTCTGATGGTGCGAGTAGCTAGGTAGATGGCGCGCGTGGTGTGGATGATGGACGGAGTGGTGCCCATGCCCATGCCAGCCGTGATGTCGGTCGCCTGCCTTGGCGGAAGAATTTGAGAAGAGGGCAAACACGGCAACCCCAAGGGTTGCCACCAGTCCGCGTCGTTTCACTGTATTGATTACTTTCATTGGATATTCCGGTTTAAACTCACGGTGTTCGACCATGACGCCCGCAAAATTATTCAGTGGGAGTTCACGTTTTTCTCCTGCGTCGTGCAATCAGGAGCCATCGTGAGCTTGGCCAAGGGGGCCTCACCAAGAGTGGGGCGTGCGGAACCACTTCAATGCAAGCATCCGGAGCTTAATGCCCTCCACAAACTCACGTTCTCGATGGAATCGGCAAGGTCAGGGGATTGGCTCCCGCCGTTCCTGCCAAGGCCATCGCCCGCTGATCTCCAACTGCATCGACAGGCTCAGGAACGTGCGGATCAGTACGAGGATCGCGAGGACGCCGACGTTCTCCAGAGTTGGGGCGACAACCACTGTGCGGATGATGTCGCCGGCGACGAGAAATTCGAGTGCGAGCACGATGGCCCGGCCAAAGTCCTCCCGAAACCGCCGGTATCCGCCGCCCGTCCGGCATCTCAGGAATCGAATCGAGGCAGCCAATGCCCCGACCACGACGATAAGGACACCGATCGCATCCACGCAGGTGCCGACAATGTCCATGATGTGGCGGAAGTGCTCCATGGCTCAATGATGCTTGTACCAGCCGACACCCCGGATGTCGGGCCATGAAGTGGTCTGGTGGCAGAGGAAGCACTGGCTGACGTCCGCGTGTTCGATGCCTGCCACTTTTTTGGAGATCATGTTGAAATGCATCATGTAGTGGCTGGGGGGAGGCTGATGACACTGGGCGCAGTCTTTCGAGGAGGCCGGTGGATGACGGAATTCGGGAAGCGACCAACGCGCGGTTTCGTGACACGACGAACAGTCCTGCCCGAACAGTCCGAAATGGCGGTCGTCGTTCTGGTGGCAGGTCGCACAGTTGAGGGTGCGCTCGTTGGCGGTCAATGCCGGATGCACAAAGTTCGACGAAGTCGCATCGGGAGAATCGGCGGCCTTCTTCAGCCACTCCAGCAGGGCGGCTGACTCGCTGTCGGGGGAGGCGGCCTGCTCAAGCTGCTTTCTCCCGATATCGGCGAGAACATCGTGCTCCATTTTGGTGATCTCGGCATGGCGCCCCCGGTGCTCGGAGTGGCAGTCTCGGCAATTCCCGACATCGGCATGGAAGGCGGTTGGTTGCCGCTGGAGGATGTCGTGATCGTTGGCGTGGCAGACGATGCAGTTTGTGGCCTCCGCCCCCTTGACCGGCGTGTGGCAGGCATTGCAATTGTGGTCGAGAAAGGCGTGCGCCTCGGAGAGGGTTCCCGGGTTGGCCATGCGTTGCCAGGCAGCGGCGCTCGTGATCCCCTCGCGCCCGCCATGGCCATGGCCGGGAGCGAAGTAGGTGGCGGCAGCCAGGGCCGCAAACACCAGACAGGCGATGAGGATTGCGGTCTTGAGCTTCATGAGAACCAACGCAGGCCGAAGTGAATCGCCGCCCAGACATGCAGTCCCAGCAGCAGGTAGAGAACGAGTGAAATGACGATATGGAACTTCAGCCAAAGCCCGAAGGCCTTCTTGAATTTTTCATTCGAGGCGATGGCATATTCCAGGTCGGCGATCGATTCCACCAGGCGGAGAGTTCTTGCCGCACTTGGATCCACCTCGGGTGCGAGCCATGAACGCAAGCGGGACCTGACCGCGCGAAGAGGACTCCCGGAAGGGGATAAAGTGTTGAGCCCCGCTCCCCCGGCAGCCAACAGATCATATTCCCTTCTCAACTCCACCAGGGCTTGCTTCCGCTCGCGGATTTCACCGCTGATGAAGCTCATGAGGTAGCGGCCGATGAAGCCGCTGACCACGACGATCAGGGTCATGCCGGTGAGTACGATCCCCAGGGCGCTTTCGAATTTATGCCCGGAATGGAGGATCACAAGAATGGGTCCGATGATGCCAGCATAGATGTGCCATCGCAGCAGGGTGGGCATCGGAATGTATCGGGTGACAATTCGCTTGAGAGGAGCGATTCGCTTGATGAAGAGATAGAGCAGCGGAACCAGCATCAGGAGAGCTCCGGAAATTCCGAGCACTCCGCCCCAGAGACTGCCGGCGAAGTCTGGCGAACGGTGAAAGGCGAAGCCCAACCAGGTGAGCAGCATCAGCACCACCAGTCCGGTTACCACGATTTTTTCACGCTCCTTCATTCAGGCTTCGACCTCCAGATTTTCGGTTGCCTTCGCCTGGCAGGCGAGGATCAGGCCGGTCGCCTTGTCCTCGTCGGAGAGCGCGTCATCGCACTCCATGCTGACCTGGCCCTTGCAGAGTTTCACCTTGCACAGCCCGCATTGCCCTGAGAGGCAGGAATTGTCGATCTCGACGCCGATGGACTCGGCGGCCTCAAGGACCGTCTGGTCTGGCGGCAGTTGCGTTGACTTGCCGGATTTGGTGAAGTTGACGGCCGGGGCATCGGCGGGGACCGGGATCTCTGCTGGCGGTGCCTTCTCGGCAGGCTTCTTCGCCGGCCCGAATGCCTCGGTCTTGATCAGGTCATCGGGCACGCCCAGCTCCTTGAGCATGCCGACCATGGCGCCCATCATCGCCGGAGGACCGCAGACATGGGCCCTGCGCTTGTCGATCTCTGGAACGAGATAGCTGATGATCTCAGCGCTGAAGCGCCCTTTCAGCCCCATCCAAACCGTGCCCTCGGCGCGGGTCATCGTCGCGAATACGTTGAGATTCGGGTTGCGCTGCTGCAACTGCTCCAGCTCGGCACGATAGATGAAGTCGTGGGTGGTGCGGCAGCAATAGAGCAGATAAATCTCCCCGTGCCAGCCGATGTCGGTGAGGTAGCGGATGGCGCTCATCATCGGCGTGATGCCGACGCCCCCGGCAATAAGGACGATGCTGGACGCTTCTTCACCGGTGAAGGTGAACTTTCCGTTCGGCCCGCTGACTTCGATGAGGTCTCCCTCCTTGATGTTATCGTGCAAGTAGCGGGAAACGAGCCCCTGATCCTCGCGCTTCACCGTCAAGGCGCAATAGTGGAGCTGGGTGGGGGTGGAAGCGATGGTGTAGGATCGCTTCACTTTCTTGCCGTCGATCTCGATGGTCAGGGTGGCGAATTGCCCTGGGTAGTAGGTGAACGGGAGCGCCACGTCGTTTTCTGCGGCAAGGCGGAAGGTCTTGACGTCGGGTGTCTCGTCGAAGATCCGGCAGACCCGCAACTTGCCGGACCACTTTTCAACGGGCTCGGTGCGCGAGCGCATGGCGGGAAATTCCGGCGGTTCGGCAGGAGGTGCAGACTTGACTGCCGGGGCCTGAGGTTGCGCCACCGGAGCTTGAGCCTGGACGGCCGCCGGGGCGACGGCACCGGGCGATCCGAGTTCCTTGAGCAGTGCCGAGGCCCGGCGCATCTTGAAGAAATACATCCAGATCATGACCGCGGCGAACGTTCCGAGGATCAGGATGGTGAGCGCATGAAAAACCGAGCCGCCAAAGGCGTGATCCGAGGTTGCTGCGGCCGGTGGCAGAAGATTCATCTCACGCTTGAACCATTGAAGGGCGACGTTCCTGGGTGCCTTTCCCTCAGCGAGGGCGCGGCGCGCCGCGAGACCGCTGTCCAGCTGCGCAAGCCCTTCCTGGATCACAGAGATCGCCTCCTGCATCGCGGCGTGGTCCTCTCTGGCGGCGCCTTTGGACAAGGAGTCCAGTCCCTTACCCATCAGGGCGGTGCCGGATCCGACCCTTTCATCCGCCTGCTTCCGGACTTCCTCCCGTTTCTCTGGCGTAAGTTCCGGGAGATTCATTAAGGATGGGTAGAGATCCTTGGGCTTGGGCGCGCCCATTTTCTCCATCATCCCGTCCATTCCCCCACCCATCATTCCGCCCTTTCCACCCATCATGCCACCCTTCCCACCCATCATACCCATCATACCCATCATACCCATCATACCTCCTCCGGCATCCTGAGATGCCTTGCCATACTGTTCGGGGTGGTGACTTTCGTGCTCTTCCTGGCTGATGGCGCCAGCCATGCCGGAAAGGAGCATGGAAAGCCCCAGAACAGATAGAAGACGTGATCGGCGGCTTCGTTTGCCGATCGCGCGGATAGGGATGCAAGGCCGCAGAGAGAGCGGCCGGATGAAGAAGGGGATCGTCATTGGTGGCTGAAATAGCTGTAGGTTCCCTGCGAGTTGACCGCCGCGTCAATCCGCTCGATGGCGTGGACATAGGCCGCGGTTCTGAAGCTCATTGCTCCATCCGCGATGCGCGTGTAGATGCCCTCGAACGCAGAGGACATCTGCTCTGCGAGTCGCTCGCGGACTCTTTCAAGAGTCCAATGGTCACCGGACCGGTTCTGTAACCATTCGAAGTAGCTCACGGTGACGCCTCCGGCATTGGCCAGAATGTCGGGCACGACCAGGACGCCTTTGGCATCCAGAATCCTGTCCGCCTCGGGCGTGGTGGGGCCGTTCGCGACCTCGACAATGAACTGGGCCTTGACTCGTTCCGCATTCTCTCCGGTGAGTTGGTTTTCAAGGGCGGCCGGAACCAGAAGGTCCACGTCCAGTTCGAGCAACTCGGCATTGGTGATCTGCCGGGTGCCTTCATTCTCGCAAGGATCGCACTCCGCGACCGAACAATGGCAATAGAGCCCGGCAAGGGAGTGGGACCGGTTCTTTTCCTCGATGATTCTCGGGATGTCCAAGCCCGCATCGCGGTAGGCCCCCCCTTGGGAGTCGCTGATGGCAACCACGGTGTATCCATCCCGATGAAGAAGTTCCGCAACTTGCTGCCCGGCGTTGCCGAAGCCCTGCACGGCCACACGGATGTCCGCAGGATCCCAGCCACGGCGTTTCTCTAGTTCCTTGATGCAGAGGTAGGCACCTCTGCCCGTTGCCTCTCCGCGGCCCAGGCTGCCACCGAGCGGGACCGGTTTTCCAGTGATCACCGCCGGCATTCGCCGCCGATGGATTCGGGAATATTCATCGACCATCCAGCCCATGATGGTCGGATTCGTGTACACATCGGGAGCAGGAATATCGACGTCCGGGCCGATGAATCCGGCCATCTGCTGGATGAAGCCACGGCTAAGGCGTTCCAACTCCAGCCTCGAGAGTTCCTTGGGATTGACGGTGACCCCGCCCTTCGCGCCGCCGAACGGGATTCCCACCGCCGCGCACTTGCAGGTCATCCAGAACGCCAGCGAATTGACCTCGGCCAGATCGACCTGCGGGTGAAAACGAAGGCCGCCCTTGGTCGGCCCGAGGACGTCATTGTGGCGGACGCGGTAGCCTTCGAAGATGCGTAGCGACCCGTCGTCCATCCGAACCGGGACCGAGACATGCAGGGTTGCCATCGGATGCCGGAGTCGCTCTAGGGTCTCCGGATCAGCACTACAATGCCCGGCAGCCTCTTCCAGCCGGCTAAGTGCGGCCTGGAAGAGGTCCGGTTCAATCTTCGATCCTTTGTCCATCAGGCGACTTCCAGAACACGGTTCATCGTGCCCATCTCGTTCGGGCAGCACTTCTTGCAGCCGTGATACTCGCCTTCGCACCCTGGCTCGCAGCACCACTCGCCATCGACGATGAACTTGAACTCGTAGCGACCTGGCGCGAGCTTGAGTTTCGTGCTCCATTTGCCGTTGGTGGAGAACGAAAGGGGAGTGGCTTCCGGGTTCCAGTCATTGAAGGTGCCCGCCACGAAAACGGACTGAGCCTTCGGTGCCACACATGAGAATTCGACGGATTTGAGGGCCTTCTTGGCCGTAGTGGTTTTCTTGGTCATGGGGTTCGGTGGGTTAGTGTTACATTCCCTCCATGGCAGGTGCCGGTGGAGCAAAGCCGGTGAGACTCTTCCGCTGGTCCTCGGACAGCAGCTTGGCCGCTTCGCCGACCGCCCGGATGAAGGCAATTCGCTTCTCGGCTTCGAGCTTCGAAATCTCCTCCACTTTGGACTGGATCGCGGAAATGTCAGGCTGGTCGGAGGAAGTGAGCTGCCACAATTCCTCCTCGGCCTTCTCAATGGAACGCTCGGAGGCGCTTGCGGCCAGTGCACTCTGTTCGCGGATCTGGTTGAGGGCAGCGGTCTGCTCGGTCGTCAGGCTGATGTGCGAGCCATGATCGAGAAAGAAGCCGGTTGAACCCAGATGATAGAGATGAGAGGCGCCGGGGAAGCCGGGCAGCGGCGAGCTTCCGCCCATACCCTGCATCCCGCCCATCATGGGCTTCATACCCATCATCCCGGCCATCTTCATCTTGTCCATCTGCATCATGCCCATGCCTCCCATGCCCATGCCTCCCATGCCCATACCGCCCATGCCCATGCCGCCAGTGCCGTTGCTGGAGCCACCTCCCATGTCCATGCCTCCGGAGCTGCCGTTGGAGCCGTCCCCCATGTTCATCATCCCCATCCCTCCCATCATGCCCATTTTCTTACCCATTCCCCCCATGCCTTCCATTCCTGCGGCCGGTGTCTGCGAAGGCATCTCCATGCCGGTGCTGCCACCGCCTTCGGAAAGCTGGCTCTCTAGGGTGGCGACCTTTTCCCGCAAGGCGGAGAGCTGGTGAGCGAGGCCCGCATCGCCGGAAGGAGCTTCGGGTGACTCGCCGTGGGCGGCAGGATCCGCCGCCACATGGGCCGCATGATCCGCAGGATCAACATCAGGGGCGGCTATCGAAACAATGGTCCCAGCGAGAATGATCGCTGCGGAAATGGTACGGGTCGGTTTCATGGTTCGGGTATCGTGGAGTCAGTTGGTTTCTTTGATCGGATGACTGATCGGACAGGAAAATCCCTTTTCGCTGCAGATCGAGCAGCGGTGCTCGAGCTTTCCATCCTTGAATAGGGTGACCAGCGCCCCCTGGCATCCGGGGCAATGGTGGTTCGTGCGGTAGATGGGCTGGTTCGTCCCATCGTTGATATCGATGCCCTCGATCAGAACCGTTTCACAGTCGGGACAGACGGCTGCTTGATTCGAGGTGGAATTTAGGGCACAGCTGGCAAGGAGAAATGCAGCGGCAGAGATAGTAGCGTAGAGAATTTTCATGGTTGTGTTTCGTATGGTTCGAGCGTCAGGCTAGGCAGCGTAATCCATCAATCTGGAGCTGTTGGATTGAAGCCCTGTTCGGCCGCGAATTGGGAAGTCTTCATGAAAACTCATGAAGCGATCAGATATGATTATGGCATTGTAGGCTGGAATTTTTACACTTGGTTTCCACGTTTGCTAGGACGCCGATTTCTTTGAATCTCTTGGAAACTCGGCAAGCATGTTGATCCAGCGCTCGCCGTTGGCGGTGTATTCGTGGAGGAATCGAATCCGGTAACCCGCAGCTTGGAATAAGTATCTGTAATTGTGCGAGAATGAAAACTCACGGCCGTACACACGCGATTCCCTGTCGATAGTGATGTCGTGGTTTGAGGCAATGTTCTCGACAAGGGCGAACGCGACTGGCGCGAGTCGGTCGCGGGCCAATTCGATGATTTGCCGAACCTGGCCAGGGATTAGGCACTCGAAGACGCCGCCATTGGTCAGGAACACCACACCTTGTGCCCTGCAGTCAGAAATCCATGAGGCGGCGTCCATGGCAACGAATTCCATCTTGTCACCATAGTGGTCGCGGTTCTTCGTGATCTGAGAGGTGCTCAGATCAAGCCCCATGTAGTGCTCGAACCCCCCGGATATGCTGCTGGTAGTAGTCGAGCACCAAGCCATTGCCACAACCTATCTCACAGAGGAGCTGATAGCAGGGGGTCGAACGAGCGATCTTTTCAACTTCTCCGGCAAGCCTCGCATCTCGAAGCAGGAAGTGGTTGTCGAAGCGCTCAGCAAACAGCTCGTGAAAGTCACAGTTTGCATCCGCTGACCAGTATTCCGCCAGATAACGGCCGAGGGTGTCGAAATCACGGCTTCTCAGCGCGCGGTAGTAGAGGCCGTTGCGTATGAGCTTGCCTGCCGCGCCCCAGTCCTCTGAATGGGGGGCGGCATCCACTTGGCGAACCTTCTCCGGATGAACCCGCATCAGTAAAGTTCCGATCAGAATACGCAGCTGCCGGGACAGTGGAAAGTCAGTGAGTCTGCGCTTTATGTTGAAGTCCATGGACATTCTTTAGATGGAGCGTTCTCCGTCGGTTTGCTCGTTCTCGGGCAGTTGGGTGATTCCTATCCCCAAATGTCCTCCCATCATCTGGACTTGCTCGCGGAGCAGCAACTCAGGCACCAGGTCTAAGCATCGGGAACGGGAATCCGCCCCAGGCATGCTGCGGTCGGAATGACGAGGAAATGGATGAACCTTGGTCATATGCAATTCATCAAAGTTTCGTGACTTAAGAGAGGGAGGCTCGTCATGGTGCTGGTACAAGATAATCCGGCCCGTAAACCAGACTTCCTCCGTAGTGCGCGGCAGCGACAACGAGAGCGGCACACAGCGTCAACGTAATCGCCATTCCCATCGGGTTCAGTTTCGGTCTCCCGATGAGGGTTGACGCAGCTAGCACTGCGACGGAAGTTCCCAGCCAGCGATGCTTGGATAGAAGTGCTGCGTCATCGCCGAAATAGACGGAGTCGTAGGCATACATCCACCCGAGGGCCGCCGCGAACACGGCTCCAATGGTTCCGGTCCACAAGAGCACACCGACAAGCGGCTGGCCAAGATTCCTCAAAACCACATGCCACTGGGCGGCCGCCGCCGCGAGAAGGAAGGCAATCGGAAAGTGAATGACGAGCACGTGAAACTTGCCGGCGTATTTGATGGTTCGGTAGATTGGTGAGTCTGGAGCAAGCATGGGCGAGGCGTTGTCGGCAGGCTCGCTGACGCTAGGCTCACCAAGAATGGCCATGTTGTCCGAGATCATGGAAGTAGCCCCGGGGGAGGCCTGCGCGCCGTGGCCCTCGTGGGCCAGGATGGGGAGAGCAAAGATCGACATCAACACGATGATCCATCGCTGGAGCCGGGCAGCCGGGTGGCGCTTCGTTGTCATGGAATGCTCGGGGATTGGATCGCAGCGGGAGCGAGTTGGCGGTCCGGCGTGGCAAGCCCGCCGGACCGCTCGTCCCCCTCGGACAGGAGCTCTCACTCCTTGAATTTCCCGCAATGAGGCATCTTTTTCCCCATGTAGGGGTTGTGGATCTCATCCTTGGACTTTTGGAGCCAGTCGGCCCCGTTGCCGCCCATCGCCATCGGACAGTGGGCGACGTGCATCGTCTTCTCCTTCGTGGCGACGGGGATCGCCACGTCACTTAGTTCCTTAAAATGCTTGCGGGCCTCCGCGAGGTCCTTGCTCTTCGAGATCGCTTTGGCCGGCGCAGCCATCGCGCTGTCCTTGTCGTGCTTGACCATGCCGGCAGCGGCCTTCTTGGCGGCCGCCAAGTCATCCTTGTAGAGCGCCTCGGCGACGACCGCATAGCCCTCGAGCATGTGGTCGGCATGGGCTTCGTGGCCCGCCGCGTGATGGTCATGGCCTTCCTCGGCTAGTGAGGGAGCCGCCGAAAAGACGAGGGCAGCGATGCTGAGTGAAATGATGGGATACATCTTCATGGTATTGATACAGTGGTGAAATGGGACGACCGAAACGGACGTCGCCGAATAGGAAAAACCCCGAACCCGATCCAAACCCTCAAAAAAAGATCGATCCGGCTAATCCACGATGGAGGCAGGCGCTTTGGAGCCCGTTTGGCGGCATCGAGACGGGGCGTCTTGATCGCAAAGTCCGGCCCACAAGTCTCCTCCCTCTCCTCGTATTGTGAACTTCCCCACATAGCTTGAAAGTTTCTCAAGGGTTTTCCAAGCCGGCGGTGTGGAACTCAACGTAGCCGGCCATCGACGCCCTGAAGGCATAAACTACATGGGGACGAAAGCCGGAAAACACAAACCAACATGAACCCATGAAAACGAACAGAACCACCGCCGTAATCGCCGCCACCTTGTCGCTTCTCCTCTCCGGTCCGATCTGGGCCGCTCCCCGGGGCAAACACATCATCGAGAAGTATCCCCACAAGCACGGAGTGGAGGGGGGCAAGACCTACGATGGAAGCCACACGGTCCTCAAGCGGACGGGGCCTCCCGGAAAGGGAGTCTTCCAGGGCCGTTGAGCAGCTACCGAGTCCGACACCGCCCGGTGGACTTTGCCACCGGGCATGAGTCGCCCAAAGACCCCCGAAGCCTTTCCTCATCCACCTGCCCCCGCACCGCGGGTTCGCCCCATTGCTCCCGATGTACCGCCTGATCCCTTGTATCGCTTCCTTGGTGCTGCTCGGCTGTGCCAGCCCGCCCGACCGCACGCTAGCGGAGCCGGTCCGGCTCAGCACTTCAGCCACCCTCTCCATAACCGCCACCATCCCCGGAAACGCAGGTCCCGAAGACCTCGTCCGCCTCGCCTTGGCCCGCAATCCGTCGCTCCGGGCACTCCAAGCCCGCGCCGACCGTCTCGCTCAGAAGCCGCCCCAGGATGCGACCCTTCCCGACCCGATGGTGGAAGTTGCCGCGCTGGGGTCGATGGCCGAAACCGCCGCCGGTCGCATGGAGGCCATGGGGGGCATCAAGCAGAAGGTTCCATTTCCCGGCAAGCGGCGCGAGGCCGCCGCGGCTTCAACCCGCGAGGCCGAGGCCGCTCTGCGCGATCTGGAGGCAATGAGGCTGAAGGTTGTTGAACAGGTCCGTTCCGCGTGGTGGGACTACTACCTCTCCTCCGAATCCGATCGCATCACCCGGGAGAGTCGGGAACTCCTTGATGCGATGATCCAATCAGCCGATGCACGGGTGGCCGCCGGTACGGGGAATCAGTCCGACCAGCTGCGTCTGGCAAACGAAGCGACGCAACTTGATCGGGACCTGGCCGATGCCCGCCGCATGACCGGCACGGCTCGGGCGAGACTGAACTCCCTGCTGGACCGGGACGCCGGCGCATCCCTGCCCGCCGCGCGAACCGCGGCATTGCCAGGAACCGGCACCTTGGATTCCCTCCTTGCCCGCGCCACCGAACGGCATCCTGAGATCCAGGCGGCGAGCCTCCGCAACCAAGCCTACCAGCACCGCCTGGCCCGCGCCGAGCTGGAGAAGTTCCCGGACCTGACGCTCGGCATCGCCGGCGCGTCGATCAGTTCCTCCGGCCTGTCCCGGATGTCGAACGGCCGTGACCAGATCTACGGCACCTTGGGCTTCAATATTCCGCTGTGGCAGGAGCCCCGGAAGGCCATGATCCGGGAAGCCGAGGCCGGTCTCCGCGAAACCGAGGCCCTAGTTGGCGCCACCCGGGCTGACCTGAGGTACCGCATCGAGGACGCATGGAATCGTGCCACCGCGGCCCGCGAAATCATCGGCTTGTTCGAGTCGAGGCTGGTCCCCGATGCGGATCAGGCCCATCAGGTCGCGCTTGCCACCTACACCGCCGACCAGGCTCCGTTCAACGACCTCATCGACACCTGGCGGAGCCTCCTTACCTACAAACTCCAGCTTGCCGCGGCCCGTTCGCAGCTCGGGAAGGCCGACGCCGCCCTGAGGGCCGCCGCAGCGCTGGACAGCTTCAACCAACCAAAGTGAGACCATGAAACCATCCGATATTCCCAAAGCGATCCCGTGGCGGAAGTTGCTCCTTTTCGGGACCATTGCAGTCGTGGCCATCCTGATCGGGGCCGGCCTCGCCAAACCGGTGCGGGCCACTGTGGCGACCGTCGGTCACTGGATCGGATTCGGCCACCGTCACGACGAGAATGCGACGGCGGTCAGCGACGACTCCGGAACCGTCCAGTACTACACCTGCGGCATGCACCCGTGGGTGATTCTCCCGGCGCCCGGCGACTGCCCGATCTGCCACATGGAGCTGACGCCGATCGATCCCTCGAAGTTCTCCGGCGAGGTGACGATCGATCCCGTGGTGGTCCAGAACATGGGCGTCCGCGTCGAACCGGTGGTCAGCGGCCCGCTGACGAAGACCATCCGCACGGTCGGCACGGTCGACTACAACGAGCGGACCGTCCGGGACGTCAACGTGAAGGTCTCGGGTTGGATCGAGAAGCTGGATGTCGACTTCCTCGGCGCCCAGGTGAACCAAGGCGATCCCCTGTTCGAGCTTTACTCGCCCCAGCTCTACTCGGCGCAGAACGAATACCTCCTGGCATGGAGAAAAAAGGACCGCAACGAGTCGTCGGCGAAGATGTTCGATTCCGCTCGCACCCGGCTGGAATACTACGACATCACCGACCGGCAGCTCGCCACGCTGCAGGATGCCGGTGAGCCGGCCAAGACCATGACCATCCGTAGCCCCCACTCGGGGGTGGTGATCGCCAAGCACGCCAACGAGGGGATGAAGGTCGATCCCGGGATGCAGGTCTTCCGCATCGCCGACCTGTCGAAGGTCTGGGTGCTGGTCACCCTCTACGAATACCAACTCCCCTACGTTGAGAAGGGGATGAAGGCCACCATGAGCCTGCCTTACATCCCCGGGCAAACCTTCGAGGGCGAAGTCATCTACGTGTATCCCTACCTCGAAAAGAAGACCCGCGAGGTGCAGGTGCGGCTCGAGTTCGAAAACTCCGACAATCTGCTCAAGCCGGGGATGTTCGCCAACGTCCAACTGACCAATACCCTCGCGGCCGAGAAGACGCTCGTTTCACGCACGGCGGTGATCGACACCGGTGAGCGCCAGGTCGCCTTCGTCAGCCACGGTGAGGGCAAGTTCGAGCCCCGCCAGCTGCGGCTCGGCGTGGCCACCGGTGACGGCATGGTCGAAGTGATCTCCGGTCTCAAGCCGGGTGAAATGGTCGTCACCTCCGGGCAGTTCCTGATCGATTCGGAAGCCAAGATCCGCGAGGCGCTGGCAAAGATGATCCGTGGCGACATGGCGGCCGACCAGCAGGTCAGCGCCGAAGAGGCCGGTGCGAGCGAGCTCGACGAGCTGCCGGAGCCGGTTGCCGACACCCTCGACGCCGCGCTCGATGAGTATCTCACGATCACCGACACGCTCGCCTCGGACGGGATCGATGGAGTTGCCGACGCCGCCGGCCGGTTGGCGCAGCAACTCGACCAGCTCTCGAAGCTTGAGATCCCAAGCGAACCGCATTTCTGGCACAAGCACCAGGAATCCCTCGCCGGTGCGCGATCCGGATCCTTCAAGCTGGCGCAGGCCGCGGACCTTGCCGCCGCGCGGCTCGATTTCGCGGAGGTCAGCACCCACTTCGAATCGCTGCTGATGGCCACCGGCGTGCCGCCTTCGTTCGATCGCGAAGTCCAGGTGCTCCACTGCCCGATGTACCGCAACGACCAGGGCGGAACGATCTGGCTGCAGCCCGCGGGCGACGTGCGCAATCCGTATTTCGGATCGACTATGCTCGAGTGCTTCGACGAACGGAACGCGCTTCCGGTGACCGGAGTCGCGGCGGACGCGCCCGCAAGCGACGCCATGGCCGAGCCCGCAACCCCGGCACCCGCCCAACTGGCACCCGCGGAGCAGGACGCGCTCGACGAGATCGTCGGCCGCTACCTGGCCATCCAGCAGGCTCTCACGGAAGACCGGTGGAAGGAATCGGCCGACGATCTCGCAGGCATCCGCGAGCAGGCCCGGATCCTCGAAGCCTCCGGGGACAGTGCCTTGTCTGGAAAAGGTTCCTCGTTGCAACGAAGCGCCACGATCGAAGGCGACGACATCGCGGGTTTCCGCGAGGGATTCGCCACCCTGTCCGATGCGTTGCTAGAGCTGGTTCGCGAGCATCCGCCCGGCGCCGACAAGGTTCCGTCCCTCTATCAGGCCTACTGCCCGATGGTGAAAAAGAACTGGCTGCAGGCCTCGGAGGGAATCCGCAACCCGTACGATCCCTCGATGCTCGAATGCGGAAGCATCAAGGCCGATCTCGGATCGGAATCCGGCGACCAAGGAGAAACCGACCAGTAACGACCCATGATCTCCAAGCTCATCAAATGGTGCGTTCACAACCGCCCCATGGTGCTGTTGCTGACGGCGTTCTTGATCGCCGGCGGCATCTGGTCGGCGAAAAACATCACCATCGATGCGATCCCCGACCTGTCAGACGTGCAGGTGGTCATCCGCACCGAATACCCGGGGCAGGCGCCCCAGATCGTCGAGGACCAGGTCACCTACCCCCTGACGACGGCCATGTTGGCCGTGCCCTATGCCAAGGTCGTGCGCGGCTACAGCATGTTCGGAAGCTCGTTCGTTTACATCATTTTCGAGGACGGCACCGATCTCTACTGGGCGCGTTCCCGGGTTCTTGAACAACTCAACACCGTCTCGTCGCGACTGCCGCAAGGCGCGAGTCCGCAGCTAGGACCGGACGCGACCGGTGTCGGCTGGATCTTCCAGTACGTGCTGACGACCGGGCCCTACTGCGAAGACCATCCCGATGGCCTCTGGCACGATCCCAAGACCAACCAATGGTATGCCAGTCCGGACGATGCGCCTGATGATCCGAAAATCCGCGAGCGCCTCGAGCACCAGCGGATCTTCCCCGAGCCCGAGGTCGTCTATGTGGACCGCCAGGAAAACCGGCGCTACGACGCCCTGGAGATGGTGCCGGCCGACGCCCGCGACCGGGTGACGCCGCTGGAAATCACGCCCGGCTTCGAGGCCTGCCCGCTGGACGGCAAACCCCTCACCCACCCGCAGCAGGACCTGTCCGACCTGCGCGGCTTGCAGGATTGGTACCTGCGCTATGAGATGACCGCGGTCGATGGCGTGAGCGAGGTCGCCCCTGTCGGCGGCTTCGTGAAGCAGTACCAGGTGGTGGTCGATCCAGTGAAGCTTCAGGCCTACGACATCCCCCTGCAGAAGGTCAAAATGGCCATCCAACGGTCGAACGTGGACGTCGGCGGTCGGTTGATCGAGCAGAGCGAGACCGAATACATGGTCCGCGGGCTCGGCTATCTGGGTGGACTCGATGACCGGGAAATCGCGGAGGCCCGGGAGGCCGGCCACTCGATCGAGAACGTCCGCTCCGAACGGGCTCTCGAGGAGTTGCGCAAGATCGCGCTCGGTATCAACGAAGAGGGCGCGCCGATCTACCTTGCCGACATCGCGGAGGTGCGGATCGGCCCCGAGATCCGTCGCGGCATCGCCGAGTGGAACGGCGACGGAGAGGTGGTCGGCGGCACCGTGGTCATGCGCTTCGGGGACAACGCGCAGGCGACGATCGAGCGCGCCCGGGAGAAGCTCGCCGAACTTGAGAAGGGACTCCCTCCCGGTGTGGCGGTGCGCGTCGCCTACGACCGTAGCGACCTCATCGAGCGGGCTGTCGAAACCGTCTATCACACGCTGACCGAGGAAATCCTGGTCGTCTCGCTGGTCATCATTCTGTTCCTACTCCACGCCCGCAGCGCCCTGGTGGCGGCCTTCGTGCTGCCAACCGGGGTCCTTGCCACTCTCACGGTGATGCACGCCTTCGGCGTCAATGCCAACATCATGTCCCTCGGCGGCATCGCGATCTCGATCGGCGTGATGGTCGATTCCTCGATCGTGATGGTCGAGAACGCACACAAGCACCTGGAGCGTTTCAAGGAGAAGCACGGCCGGAGCCCTGATACCGTCGAACGGGTCGGCGTGATCGGCCACGCCGCCGCCGAAGTGGGTCCGACCTTGTTCTTCAGCCTTCTGATCATCACGGTCAGCTTCCTGCCGATCTTCGTGCTCGGCGAGCAGTCCGGCCGGCTCTTCAAGCCTCTGGCCATCACCAAGACCCTGGCGATGTCCGCCGGCGCGGTGCTGGCAATCACCATCATTCCGGTGCTGATGGTCTATTTCATCCGCGAACGGATGCTTCCCGCCACCTGGTCACGCGGCAAGCGTATCGCCATCTATCTCGGCCTGGTCGGGCTGCCGGCCCTGGTGCTCGCCGTCGCGCCCATGGCGCAGCTCGAGGACTACCGCGGGTGGATGGTCGCCGGCTGGATCGTCGCGATGGGCCTGGTCGTCCTGCCGCAGAAGATCCACCCCGAGGAGCGCAATCCGGTCAGTGTGCTGCTGCAGAAAATCTACCAACCGTTCTTCGTCTTCTGCATGCAATACCGCTGGCTGGTGGTGCTGCTCGCCGCCGGGGCGATCGCGAGCACGCTCTATCCGTTCAGCAAGCTCGGCAACGAGTTCATGCCGCCCCTGGAGGAGGGTGACCTGCTTTACATGCCGACCACCGATCCCGGAATCAGCATGACCAAGGCCCGCGAGCTGCTGCAGCAGACCGACAAACTCATCGGCCAGTTTCCGGAGGTCGATACGGTCTTCGGCAAGGCGGGACGGTCGGAAACCGCCACCGACCCGGCCCCGCCGAGCATGTTGGAGACCACCATCGTGCTGCACCGCGACAAGGAGCGTTGGCGAACCCGTCCCATCGAGCGCTTCTATTCGGACTGGCCCGGCTGGGCCGCATGGCTGCCGAGCAAGGTTTTCTCAGGCACGCGGACCATCACCCTCGACGAGCTGGTTTACGGCTACGAGGTGCCGAATCCGAAGGGAGGCGAGGACATCCACGTGCCGGGCCTCAATGACGCGGTGCAGATTCCCGGGCTGACCAATGCCTGGACGATGCCGATCAAGACCCGCATCGACATGCTTTCCACCGGCATCAAGACCCCCATCGGCATCAAGGTCATGGGACCCGACCTGAAGACGCTCGCTGGGCTCTCGAACGAGATCGCCAACGTGGTCAAGACCGCCGAGGGCACCGGTGCCTACACAGTCAGCGCGTTCCCGGAGAAATCGGTCGGCGGCAACTACTTCGACATCAGGATCAACCGCGACGAGATCGCCCGCTACAACCTGCTCGTGGGCGACGTGCAGGACGTGATTATGTCCGCGCTCGGCGGGATGAACATCAGCTCCACCGTCGAGGGTCTTGAACGGTATCCGGTCAACGTCCGCTACCCCCACGAACTACGCGACAACATCGACGCCCTGCGGCAAACGCTGGTGGCGACGCCGGCCGGAGCCCAGGTGCCGCTCGGACAGCTCGCCGACATCGCGATCCACAAGGGGCCGCCGATGGTGAAGAGCGAGAACGCGCGACTGACCAGCTGGGTCTTCGTCGACATCGCCGGCATCGACGTCGGCACCTACGTCAAGAACGCCCAGAAGGCCGTCGCCCGCTCGGTCGAACTGCCGCCCGGCTACTCGCTCGTCTGGTCAGGCCAGTACGAATACATGCAGGCCGCCCGAGCCCGGCTCATGATCGCCGTGCCGCTGGCCGCGGTCGCGATCATCCTGCTGCTCTACATGGCCACCCGGAGCTGGCTGCGGGTGGGCATCGTCCTGCTGGCGGTGCCGTTCAGCCTCGTCGGTGCCGCATGGCTGCTGTATTTCCTCGACTACAACCTGTCGCTGGCGGTGTGGGTCGGCGTCATCGCCCTGGCTGGCCTGGACGCGGAGACCGGCCTAGTGATGTTGCTCTATCTCGACAACAGCTTCGCCGACTTCGAGGCGCGGGGGAAAATGAAGAACCGGAGCGACCTGTGGCACGCCATCCACGACGGCGCCGTGCAGCGGATCCGGCCGAAGACGATGACCGTGATGACCACCTTCATCGGCCTGTTCCCGCTGCTGTGGGCCAGCGGTGCGGGCGCCGACACCATGCGGCGGCTGGCCGCGCCGATGATCGGCGGGCTGGCTTCCAGCTTCGTCGCCGAGCTGTTGCTCTACCCGGTGCTGTTTTATGTGGCCAAGTCCCTTGCGCTCCGTCGCCATTTCCTCCACGCTCACTGAGTCCATTTCCACTTTGGTTCTCCATACCCCCGCGTGCCTGTTACCGTCTTCCCCGACAGATTTGTGAAAGCCTATCGAAGCACGTCTGACCTGCCATTATCCCGGTTGTTCCGCGGTTTCGCCGGGAAAGTCTTGATGAACGTGCGCCCGGACCTCGCAAGGCGGGTCAGGCATCAGCCGTTTAGTTTGGATTGGGGAACGCTGGGACGTTTGGTTCGAAATGGCTATTTTCTCCGTGCTGTTGCCGAGCGGGATCACGGCCTGCTTCATGACTTCCTCCGCGATTACTGGTCGTCTCCAAGATCCCGTGAATTCTTCGATCATTTTGGCCACCGATTTGAGACCGTCTTCCTGGAGCACCATCGGGCAATCGTTGATGAAATCGGGCAGGCCGTTGCGTCTTTTGAGGGTGGCCCGGCAAGGTTGATCGAGGTAGGCGTCGGGGATGCCCGTGTTATCAACTACCTGATGAAGCACCTGGAAGGCATCCAAACGTTTCACGGGATCGACCTGAACGCGACGCAGATCGAGGAAAACCGTCATCGCTTTCGTAATCGGGCCGAACTGCATTTCCACTGCGGTGAAGCCCACCATTGGCTCATCCGGCATCCGGCCCCAGGCACAGTAATCTTCACCAACGGCGGGGTGCTTGAGTATTTCCGGCGCCGCGACCTATTCGGGTTGTTCCGCGAGCTGGCCGCAACATCTTCTCCATGCGTCGTCGCCCTGACCGAAACCATCGCGGTGGATCACGACCTTGACGGCGACCCGGACTCGCACGCTTACGGGCACGAGTTTTCGTTCAGCCACAACTATCCGGATGTTCTTCGGAATGCCGGATTCAAGATCACGTTTCTTCGCGATCGATTCACGCTCGAAGGTGAAGAACATCATCCTGCACGATGGCTTCAGGTCGTGGCAAAAGCACCCTCATGCTCGTGATTGCCGAGGCCCTAGCAGCCCTGAAAGCGCGTGTGATCCCGAACGCACTACAAGCCCTTGCCCCTCGCTAGTCACCCGCCTGAACCCGTTCCGGAACCACCATGCTCACGACCCTTGAGAAGGCCAGGATCCTCGAGATGCTGCAACGCATTCCGGTGTTTGGCGGTGTCTCCGAGAGTTCCTTGATGCAGATCCTGGAAAGCGCTCGGCCCGTCGAGGTTCGACAGGGTGATTACTTCTTTCGCGAGAACGACCGGGCGATGTCGATGTTTGTGCTGGTCGATGGAAGCGTGGAGGTTCGCAAGTCAATCGACGGGATCGAATACGAGCTGGCTCGACTGGAGCCGGGAGACTGCTTCGGCGAGCTCGAGTTGATCGACTTCTGTTCACGTGCAGCGTCGGTGCAGGCCGTCGGGGATTGTCGTGCCATCGAACTGACCGTCGCGTCCCTACATGCCGTCTACAAGGTCGACCCAACGAGCTTCACCATGCTTCAAATGAACATGGGACGCGAGGTCAGCCGGCGCCTGCGCCGACTTGAGACAGAGCTGCCCCGCTTGCGATTCGGGCCAGAGCACGGACCACCCGATGGGACGATCGCGAGCCCGGCTGCCTGCGATGCGTCAACGTCGTCGTCCTGCCGGTGCGTGGTGTGTGCCAAGCATGTGGGGCAACACGAAGAGCATCTGGAACTCTGGCATGCGGACGTGAAACACCTCGCATGCTGCCCAGTCTGTGCGGCGCTGTTCCGTGAGCACCCGGAGCGTTATGGGGCGGGGTGAAGGCGTGCGATGTGGGCGCGTTCACTTCCAACCCGGCAACTACCCCGTGGAGGCTGGAACGTGGAACCACGGCTCCGCAATCCTTACGACTTCGGCCGACGGGGATGGAGCGCTTCGTCCGCAAACCTCATGGCCGCATAGTAGCCAGGCTTCTTTTGAAACGTCTCCAGGCACAACGGACAGCAAAGCGCAAAGCTCCTGTCCTCATGCTTGAGATGGCAATACCCACGACCGCAGGCGACTGATTTGCCGCAAACCGCGCAGGTCTCATCGTTGGAATCGGTTGGAGATTGGATCATATTCAGGTCATTTGTTTCGGATTGCGTGCGTGGTCACGAATCGGTGACAGGATGAATGGCCGGACAGGAGGTGCCCTGGCTCTGGCAGTTCGAGCAGTAGTGCTCGAGCCGGCCTTCCTTGAAGAGCGTGGTCAGGGCTCCCTGGCAACCGGGACAGGTGTGGCGCTTGTAGTATCGGCTGGGATAGGTTCCCTGCGGATTGGAGTAGGACGGGTCGGGTGCACCCGCCACCTCCTCAAGCACGGTCTTGCAGCCGGGGCAAGCGGAGGCCTGCTGTTGCTCTCCCGGTGCGAGCGCACACGACGATAGTGAGCCCACAATCGTCCCAACGATCGCGGTGGAGAGAATCAGTGTCGGCTTCATGGTGGCAATGTGGTTTGAGTTTCGAGCAAACCGGGCGGACCCAGACATGGACACCGCCCGGTTCACCCAAGTAGAACCCCAATGCCGGTCACCACCCTTGTTCTCCGCGCGTTTTTTCGCCCGGTTTGCTTTGAGCCCAAGCACGTTGGAGTCGTTCGATGATCTCCCCCCACTGGTAGCATTGCCCAGTGCACCGACTCACCCTCTGACTCCAGCATGCCTCCGGGTCTGTCCGATGAAGGGCGGCATCTTGCCGTCGAAGGGAGTGCGCGCCGCCGCGATCCACACCGCTTTTCGGCATGGAGCTGGATTTGCGGTTGTGTTTCTGCGCGTCCATTCTAGCGGGGAAGAGACCACTCCCTCCCGATCCGCCGCATGAAGATGCTTGCCATTCTTCGTGGCGGCCTCGGAACTCGGCATTGAATAGACCCATGAACCTGACACGACTCGCACTCCTCCCCATCGCCTGTATCCTGATCCTGGGTGTCATCCAATCATCCCTTGCCGCCGAGCGCCGTTACGAACTGACGATCGCGCAGCAGGAAATGAACCCGGGCGGGAAGCCGGTCGAATCGATCACCGTCAACGGCGGCATTCCGGCGCCGACCTTGCGGTTCCGAGAGGGCGACGACGCGGTGCTTGTCGTTCACAACAAGCTGTCCGCACCCTCCTCGATCCACTGGCATGGGTTGCTGGTTCCGCCGGAAATGGACGGCGTTCCCGGCATCTCGTTTCCGCCGATCCCTCCCGGCGGCACCTACACCTACCGCTTCCCGATCCGCCAGACGGGCACCTACTGGTATCACTCGCACAGCGCCTTGCAGGAGCAGCGCGGCCTGTACGGCTCCATCGTGGTCACCCCGAAGGCCGTCGATCACGGCGAGGACCGGGATCATGTCGTCGTGCTTTCCGATTGGACCGAACGCTCGCCGGATTCGGTGATGCGACTGCTCCGCCGGGGCTCGGAGTTCATGGGGGTCCAGAAGCGCACCTCACAGAGCCTGCTCGGCGCGGTGAAGACGAACAAGTTCGCCGAGTTCTGGAAGCGGGAGGCGATGCGGATGCCGCCGATGGACCTGGCCGACGTCGCCTACGACGCCTTCCTCACCAACGGCAGGCAGGAGGAAACCCTGGCGGCGAAACCGGGCGAGACGATCCGCCTGCGGATCATCGACGGCTCGGCGACGACCTTCTTCCACATGCGCTGGGCGGGCGGTCCCGTGACGATCGTCGCCGCCGACGGGCAACCGGTCGAACCGGTGAAGTACGACAAGCCCCTGCTCATCGGGGTCGCGGAGACCTACGACGTGCTGGTCCGGGTGCCGGGCCCGGGGCTGTGGGAGTTCCGGTCGACCGCTCACGACGGCTCCGGCCACACCTCGCTGTGGATCGGATCGGGGGAGCGCAGGCCGGCGCCCGACATGGCGATGCCTTTCCTCTACGACACCATGGACATGTTCGGCTTCCCCGAGATCTTCGCACTCACCCCGGGCGGCAGCATGGGCATGCCGGACCGCGACGTGGAAGCCGGGAAGTTCGACCAACCGGGCATGAACATGGACATGGGAGCCATGAAGAGGGACCGGATGGACGATGGTGGCAGCACCGCAGGCCGGGTCTGGCACGGCGAGCGAATGGAAGGCATGGCCATGGACCATGCGATGCCGATGGATCACGGCTCCCACGGCAGCATGTCCGGAGGGGGCGCCACCGACAACCCGCCCGCCTGGTATGACTTCCTGCTGCGCGAAGATCTCGCCCAGTATCCGCGTCTCGCCGACGACGGGATGATGTCTATGGAGCGCCCGTGGAATCCCTACCCGATGCTGCGCGCGGTGAAGGACACCCGTCTCGCGGCGAATGCCCCACGGCGGATCTTCCGATTGACGCTCGACGGCGACATGGGCGAGTACGTCTGGTCGATCAACAACCAGCCGCTTTCGCCGAACGACAACCTGCACATCCGCAAGGGCGAGGTGGTGCGCTTCGTCATGATCAACCGCACGATGATGCACCACCCGATGCACCTTCACGGGCACTTCTTCCGCGTGCTCAACGGCCAGGGAGCACGCTCGCCGCTCAAGCACACCGTCAACGTCCCGCCGATGACGACCACCGTGATCGAGTTCGAGGCGAACGAGTTCGGCGACTGGTTCTTCCACTGCCACCTCCTCTACCACCTCGATAGCGGCATGGCCCGGGTGGTGAAGTACGATGGCTACGAGCCCGACGCCGCCACGGTCGCCGCCAAGGACGAGGTTCTCTATCACAAGCCGCTCAAGCTCTATGGGATGGTCGATCTGCTGAGCAACGAGACCCAGGGCACGATCTACCTGCGCGACCTGCTCAACAGCTACGCCTTCAGCTGGGAGGCCGGATGGGACGGCGTCGAGCACGTCGAATGGGAAGCCGACCTCGTCTACCGCCGCTACATCAACCGCTTCACTTCCGTCTTCGCCGGCGTTTATGGCGAAGGTGCCTATCAGGGAAACCGCGAGTGGCAGGTGGAATCGGAGCGCCTGATCGCGGGCGTGAACTACCTGCTTCCCGGGAACTTCTGGTCGACCGCGTGGGTCGATTCGGATGGTGAGGCCCGCGTTTCCCTCGAACGGGAACTGATGCTCACGCCGCGGCTGGGAATCTTCGGCGAGGTCGAATACGACACCCGCGAGAACTGGTCCTATCAGGCCGGCACATCCTACCTCCTCACCCCGAACCTTTCCCTGACCGGACTGTGGGATTCCAAGTATGGAGTCGGTGCCGGCGTCACCCTGAGCTTCTGATGAACTATGGGATGGCGGCGGCGGGTTCGTTAATGCTGGCCGTCGCCAGCCGCGATATTCTCAAGGCGACCCTGACATTTTCGGGTGGAGGTCGATGACGGCTGGCCATGGTAAGAAAACCTCGACCTCTTTAGTTTTAAGATCAATGGCCATGACCCGGTGTCCTCTGTGTTTTTCGGTTTGCCCGTCATGGAAAACAAGTGGCCGAAGAACGCCGCAAAAGGACGATCGGCCCGGCGGAACCTTTTTTCTTCGCGCTCCTCACCGCGGACCCGCGGTGGCTGTTTCACGGCCTCCGCGCGAATCAGACTCAGACAAAACATCCGGTGGGCACTCCTACCACCAGCATTGACGGCGTTCGTGGTTACTCCGGGTCGGAGTTGAATTCTGGCACCGGCCGATCGGCAACATCCTCCGTGCTTAGTGCAACACCATTCTTCCGAATGTCCTCGATCAACCACTCCATCTCCTTGATCTCCCGGCGCTGGGCAGCGATGATTTCGTCCGCCAGCTTTCGCACCCTCAGGTCCTCGATTTGCGCCCGCTCGCTGGTCAGGACGGCGATCGAGTGATGCGGGATCATTCCCTGCATGTAATCCACGCCGGTGACCGTCCACTGGCTGCGCACCAGCCACAACGCCGCTCCGAACAATGCCACGCCGCCGAGCAGAATCGCCACGTTCGCCTTCCTGTTCAGATACATCCCCCACATGAACCCGAGCATCACCCAGATCATCCCCGCGCCCATGATCAGTGTCATAAACAGCCGCGTCTCACTGAACCACGCATGATCGAGGAGCTGGTAGGAGTGCAGATACATGAGGAAAAACATCACCACCATGGACGTGCCGATCATGGCGAAGAACTTCAAATACGATCCGTGGTCCCCTTTGTTTTCCATGTCACAGCTTCTTATCGATCCATGAGCCGTCAAATCTTCAATCCGATGATGAACCCGAATGTCTACCAGTCGCGATCTTGACAATCTCCAATCCGAGCCACACTAGGATCGGCTGCAAAGGTGTCCGGGAAGAATCATAATGCAGGCCAGTTGGAAAAGCCAATGTAGAGATCGATCCGCCGTTCTTGGCGGACCAACAGCCGACGCCACGCGCCGAACCAGGCAAAGAGTCGCTCGACTTTCCACCGGGGCTGCCGTCGCCGCACCTGCTTGCCAGGTGCGGCGACGGCGGGATATTCAACCCGACCGCCGGAGGTCCGCCGTGGTGTCCATTGCTCCCGCGGTCATTCATGGGCGACACGCCCGGCCACGCAGCCGATGGAATCCCGGCAAACCGGCACCGGCGAGCACGAGAGACCGGGATCCGGGTTGCCGTCCTGGTCGGTGATCCAGCAATCGCCGATCACGGTTTCCGGCTGGAAGTCGTCCGCTGGCACCGCGAAGCAGTAGCGGCGGGAGTTCCGGGTATAGGGCGAGGAGCAACCGCGTTTCAGTCGATAGACCAGCCCGGCGAGAATCGCTTGTTTCGCTTTCATATCGCGAGGGAAGCGAGGGGGCGGATGCCCGCCCCCTCTTCCGTCTCAAGCGGCCTTCCGGGTGGTGGGTTCGAGGGTGAGCGGATCGAATCCCGCGCCCCATGACTTCGGCACCGGCACCTCCTTGGTACAGATGTCCAGCCATCGGCCCGCATAGTCGAAGCCGATCAGGTTGGCGATGCGTTCCATGTCGACGCGTCGGGACTCGTCCAGCAAATCGCCGTTCCGGTGGAATTGAAGGCGCACCCCGATCACGGCTTTGACACCGTTCCAAATCACTTCCTCCGGGGTCTGCGGTTCTTCGCTCCAAAGATCGAGCGGGGGAACGGTTCCGGTGGAGTCGAGGGATTCCCATGTCGCTTGAATCGTCCTTGCTCCCGGGTCGCTGCGCGTGCCGCTCATCCCGAACGCGGCCACGATCTTGAGGATCGGGGCCGTTGCCGGCATCGGCGCGACCTTCACCGCCTCCGCGATCGACTTGTTCATGAGCGCGAGGCGTTTCCCGGTCACGCGGTCCTCCCGCGATTCCTTCTTGGCGGTCGAATCCCCGGTAGTGGGAATCGTTCCGCCTCCGGCCTTTTCCTCCTTGGGCAGAACCCAGCGAATGACGGGTTGCATGGGGTCGGTAAGATCGAGGGCGGGCGTCGCGTTCTTTCGCTCCTTCTTGAACGTGCGGAAGCGGTCCTTCTGCTGCCAGTGGGGAACGGCGGTGTAATCCTCGCCCTTGTAGGCGATTTGTCGCTGATGGCTCCCGGAAAGGATCACGAAGTCCGAAATCGGGCGTTCGCCGATGACAGCGGCAATCCTGCTGTCGAGGAAAAGCCCCTGCCGCTTGCGGAAGCATTCGGCATTCAGGCACGCCCCGCACGGATGTTTCTCATCCGGGAAAAGCGATTCCGCCGTGCTGGTGCTGCATCCCGGCCCGCACCCGTCCACAAAGGTGCAGGGGTCGTCCAGCCATTCCGCATGCTCAAGCGAACGGGCTTGGCGGCGGTGGCTGTCCACCAAATCCTTCAACGTGCGGAAGTCGTTCATCCCCCATGGATCGTCCGCGCAAGCGTCCTGCTCGTCGGCCGGAAGCGTGCCGATGAATTCCATCATGTCCGTGGTGAAATGCTCGAAAGCCCCTTCCGGCCGCCACGCCTCGCGGGCGGCGGGGGTGAGGGAAACCAGCTTCATCCGGCGGCGCAGCCAGATTTCATCCTTCCCGTAGAAGGCCACGATGGCGGGCAGGCTCGCGCCTGCCGCAACCCTGCGTTCGATCAAGATCGCCTCCTGCATCGGGTCCGGGTTCTCCCGCTGCAAGTTCTCCGTCAGGATGAAATCCTCGAAATCCTCATCGGGGATTTCCCGGATGATGGCATCGAGCGTGATTCCCAGCGCCCCGCATGCGACCTTGCGGCGGGCACCGGCTGCCAGTTCGAAATGCCCCGGCTTGGTCGGATGAGGCCGCACGATCGCGGGCGTGATCTGCCCGGCGGCGCGGATGGATGCCATCAACTCGGCCACATCGGCCTTTTTCGGCTGGCGGGTGTTGAGCTTGGAAATGTGAACCAGCTTCGGGTCCAGCTTCACCACCTTTTCAGTTTTCGTGCTCATGGTGGTTCAGGCTGGGAGTTCAACGGGTTGGAACGCTGTCAGCCAATGCTGGCCGATGACGTAGCCGACTTGCACGGTGCCGCGTTCCGTATCGTGGTACATCTTGGAAACGCGGCCCGGAACCTGTTCGCGGAGTTCCCGGAGAGTGCGGGAGTAAAAGCGGTTTCCATACTGGTCGAGGAAGAGCGTGAGCTGTCCTTTCATGGCTTCGGTCTTTCTACTGTGGTATTAGTAGGAATGAGGAATGGGAGGGGGGAGCGGTTGCCCGCTTCCCCCCTCCCGGGAAACCTCAGCCTTGTTTCAGCTCCGCCATCCTTCCGGCCAGGTGCCAGAGGGCCTTGTTGAGCGCCACATTGCCATCGATGCCGGTCACGGCCCGGCTCTTGGGCATCCCCTTTCCATCCGCCTTGCGCTTCGCGTAATCCTTCTGGCCGCCACGCACGCAGTTTTCCTGCACCGTGTTGAAGGTGCGCCACGCATCCTTGCCGCTGTCCTCGTAGCGCTTCGGCTCAAGCAGCTTGAACGGACGCACGGGAGCGGACTCGAGGCTGCCATACCGGAGGATGGCGGCGGACTCGGCGAAGGCCTCGCGCTCCCCATCGGTGAGGGTGAGGGCCTTCATTTCCTGCAACCCGTCCATGATCGCCGGAATGCCGTCGGCGATTTCCACGGATGCCTCGATCACCTTCGAGGGATCGAAATTCAGGTGAGTGATGCTGATGCGCTTGAAAGTCTCATCGCACACGACAAGCCCGTTCAGGCACATGAAGCGGAAGATGCCCGCGTGAAGCTGGTAGGCGCTGGAACGGTCGTGGCTGTTCACGATCACGATTTCGGGGCGCTCGGCACCGGGACTCTGGAGGTCGTCGCGGTGGGCGAAACGGAGCATGTGCTTCTGGAATCCGGCGCGGGACTCGTCGCGCACAAGCTGCTCCTGCGCGGCCACTGGCACCCATCCCTGATCCGCCATGCCGGTAAGAATGGAGGAAGTCGGGAGGAATGAATACCGGGAGGAAGTCCGGTCGTGTGGATTCTCGGCGAAGATCGAGGGTGCGAAGCCCCGGAGTTCGTCGATTTCGAGCGGGCGGTGAAGGCTATCGCCATAGCCACCGAGGGTCTTGTACTGGTGTCTCATTTGCTAAGTGGGAGTTTGGTTTCAGTCTGTGAATCGGCGGGGTTTGGCGCCCCCGACCGATGGAGAGAAGATACGTTTAACCTGCACCAACGGCAAGAGAGAAAACACGCAATACATTGATTACGAACGAACTACAAAACGCAAAAAGCGTTTTTCGTTCGAGCGAAATCAATCGCGTGAAGAACGGGCCGCCGCCCATCGGAGCGGATGGCAAGGACGGAGGCCGGAGCTGCCCGGACCTGCACAAGCGAGGGAGAATAGGGGGCGTTTCGTCCAGGTGGAGGCGACATCGGGAGCACAACCTTGACGAACTCCGCCAGGAGAGCCGCCTACAGGACCGAGCGCGGAAGGGAGGACAGCGAGGACCGGAGCGACCGACCAACGGGAGGGAACTTGTCCTTGCCTGCCGCGGGGCGGTGGCAATCCCCACGCGCCAGCGTGCAAGCTGATGGCAGGGGAGGGGAGGAGGGCGGCGGATCGGGACGGGGAACGGAATAAAGTCCCCCGGCGGCTCGGCCGCCCTGGGGACGCCGCGGCCCGTTCGCGGGACCGGCGGTTTATGCCGGATTCCCGATCCGATGGGGAGGCCGGTGGATGCGGGGTGCCGGGTGCGGAGCCTGACTTTCCGAAGACGAAATCCGCCCGGCCGACGGCCGCTCACTCGGGGTTTTAGGGGCAAGCAGCCCCTAGGAGAGAGGGGAGCGCCGCACGAAGTAGGCGCGGGGCGGAGAGACCTCTCCCCCGCCAAAAATCATGCCCTTGTATCTCGAATAAGCGATTCGATTTCTAAATTCAACGCCCGACACCAACGCATCAAAATCACCAAGCCAGGCTGGGACAAACCTCTTTCCGATCGCGACACATGGGTGAAATCCACCCCCATCTCCGCACTCAATTTTCTCAGAGTCAGCCCATTTCTGAGCCGTTCCTTCTTGAGAGCAGACACTATCCTCCTCAGGTGCTCCTCATCCGGATCACCCGAAGAAAAATCCTTGGGCAGTGATTTTCCGGAACGCAGGGACATTCCGGCATTCTGAAATTCGCTACCGTCACAAAAGAGATTTTTTTGGCTTGTTGGCTATAATCCTCACCCTAACTTAGCAGCGAATCAGCCAGATGCCGTGATCTTACCCCACATTATTCCCTATCGCTGCATTGCCGGCCAACCGCGACTCAGCGAGGGGTGTTCACGATCGAAGTCGGCTTCCGCTAAGCATGTCCCCCGAAGAGGGCGCGCCCTCATCCCCCGGTTCTTCGGGGGCGCGTCCTCGATTTTTTCTAATGCCTATTCGCCGAAATACCGACGGGCATCCTTGCGGAAACGAGGGATCGGGTCGATTCGCTTTTCTGCTCGCTTGAGGATTTCGCCTGGTGAAAGACCAAGAGCGAAGGCCAATCGCCCGAAGCTCTCGATGGAAGGCGTTGCTCGACCTTGTTCCAGGTACGTGATGAAAGACCGTGCGAGTCCGGTTCGTGCCGAAAGCTCATTTTTGGACAGGCCACGGGCCTCCCTCAGCTTGGTCAATTCGACCGGCAGCGCTTTTTTCAATTCTTCGGCCCATTCTTCCGCATCCATGGCCCGCCATCGTGGCGGGCTCGCAGGACATAGTGCGGGTTCGATATTTAGGTCGTTCGATCAAACGCAAAAATTGCAGGATTCCTTGACCGACTGCTCATTTATCCACAAAAAGCATGCGCTTCTCACTGGTTCTCCGTGCCATTTCTAACATAGAACCCCCATGAAATTTCCTTCGACTCTATCCGCGCTCTACTTCATCCCGCCAGTATTGATCGCGACTTTGTCGGCTCAGGATGCCGACATCATAACAAAATGGGACGTCCAGCTCCCTCCTCCAATCGTACAGGAGGAAGAGAACCGTGAAGTCCCGGCTGTAGATCCGGTGCCGATCCAGTTCGATGTGCTGACCTCACGCACAAAGGAGGTGTATGTCCAGGAAACGCCCGAAATGCCGGACCTGCCACCCGTGGAAGGAAAGATCAAGGTGACCATCCAGAAGGTGGCGGATCCGGGCCTCCCGGATCCGCCTCCGCCTCTTCCGGCGTTGCCGCCGGACGATCCCGCGGTGATCGCCCGCATGGAGGAATTGCGGGAAACCTACCGTGGAACCGAGCTAATTTTCGTTTCCTCGTCCGTGTACATGGAGACGAAGGATTCCCCGGAATGCCGCACGTTGTTGAGAATCTATCCAAACGGGCAAACGGGGAATGAAGTCGTTGCGTGGACCAACCTGAACCTTCTCCACCTCTGCGGCCAGGGCGGCTACCGACTCAATCTCGACGACGGAACCTATCAGGATTTCGGCCTGCTCATGGGTATCAGCCCGATCTACATCGAGAACATGCGACGCCTGGCCGCAACCCACGCGGGCCGCGAATATCAGGAACCGGAGATTCCAGAGCTTCCCGATCTGGCAACGGCCGGTCCATCTTTCGTACTGGTCGAGGGCGACGCCGCCAGCCCGGCCTACGCCACGCTGGAGCAAATCCACGACCTGTTCCGCCTGTCAGGCGACACGATCAAGGCTCAGCACCTCGCCCGCGAGCAAGCACGGGTGGAGCGCAAGGCCTTCCTCCTCGCCAATCCTCCCAAGCCCAAGGACGTGACGATCCGCGTCTGGCGCCGCACCCCCACCCAAATCTCACAGGAGCAAGCCCGATGAAATCCCCAACGCCACTCCTACTCCTCGTCGCCCTGTTTGCCGTATCGCTTCTCGGCACCGCACTGGCCGATCCGCCCGAACAACCGCAGGTTTCCTTCACCGAAGGAACCGCCGGAACCTGGAATGCCGATTGGGCGGGTGTTGCGGGCCGATCCTACTTCCCGCAGGGCAGCACCGACCTCGTGGGCTGGGAATGGTTCCCACTGATCGAGTTCTCGGACGGCCCGAAGGGCGTCGGTGTCGATGTCGAGGGATCAGCAAAGTATTTCTTCCGCCTTCAATACACCGACGAACCAACCACCGATCCCGAACTTGAGGATTTCGCCCATGATGGCATCGGCAGCCTGATCAAGGTGCTCATGGGTCTCGATCCATTCGAGCCGCTGGCCTGGGAAGACACCGACTCCGACGGCATCCATGACGCCATCGAGCGGTTCTGGTTCAGCAATAGCCTGGCCGGGACCGAGGGCGGCGACGATGACGCCAACGGAAACGGTATCCGGGACGTGTTCGAAATTCAGGCCGGCAACGATCCCACTTGGGACCTAACCGGCGATTCGGACAGTCGCTCGAACTATACTTATGACGTGATGGGCCGCCTTACCGGAGCCGATGGCGTCGCCTACGTCTTCGATATCGAGGGCAACCTTGAATCCTCCAACTGATAGATCCCATGCTTCTCCGACTTTTCTCCTCTCTGATCATGGCGGCGCTTTGCCTGGGCTCCGTCAGTGCCGATGAACCTGAAAATCCCTTGTGGAGCCTGGTGGAAATGGAGGACTCCGCGCCTCCTGCAATCGGCCCGGAGGATGAGGTGCCGCTAGAGAATCCTGAAGATCCTCCGATGCAGGCAATGTCCTTGAGCGTACCGGCGGCAGTGGAAGCTGAGATCGTCGAACTTGCCGAAACGCTCGGCAACGATCCTGTCAGGATCTTCAACTACGTCCGGAACGAGATCGATTATGACCATTATTTCGGTCTGCGGAAAGGCTCCGTTCTGACCCTCCTCGAAGGAAGCGGCAATGACTTCGATCAATGCGAACTGCTTGCGGATTTGCTCAGGGCAGCGGGATATACCGATATCCGATATTTGATCCGCGGGCAAAGGATCAGCTTCTCCGATTTTAAGGATTGGATTGGATTTGCGGCAGAGCCGTTCCCAGGAAAAACCTATTTTCAAGCGTACGGTAGAAATATCACCGACGACTATCATTCAGGACAGGACAATGGAGTGGGGGATCTCGTCGCAAAACAAGCGACCTTCTGCGGATCAGCAATCGCAAGTGGGGGATCTAGATCCTCCGTGGGAGGGGCTGCTGTCTGGTATCCGGATTTTCCAACCAAGGCCACGGTGGTTTGGGACCGGATGAGCTTGAGCGTGAACGTCGGAGGAACCCGTTACGAACTCGATCCTTCATACAAGACCTATGAGAAGATTCCGAGCCTCGATCTGCTCGCTGCGGCCGGGTACGTTCGCGACGATATCATCGCGGCCGCCGGAGGCGGAACCAATGTCGACTATGCCCAAGGTCTCGATGATGCCGCGATCCGCAGTTTCATGGCGAACCTCACCCATGACCTGTTGGATGAGATCGCGGAGAATTACCCGGGTCTGAGCGTACGGGAGCTAGTGGGAGGGCGCCGGATCATCAAACACGACATCACCAGCCTGAACGATGCGTTTCCCCTTCCCCGCGTCTGGTTCGGAACGAACATCGACGAGACTTTCATCCCGGACAACTACAAGAGCAAGATCCGCTTCCAGGCGGGCTCGATGGATCACACCGAGAACATGGCCGACCTGAAAGGTCGGAAAGTCTCCCTGACCTTCAGCGGGAACACTGTCGAACTCCGTCTCGACGACGCGGATCCTGTAGCCACCGCTTCAATTTCCGCTGCGCAATTCAACATGACTCTCACCGCCAGTCATCCCGGCGGACAGGGAAACATGTCGGAATCCAAGGTGTATCAGAAGAACAATAACTTCGCTTACGCAATCCTCTATGGATTTTCCCCGTCAGGAAAGCTCCTCCAAAAGCGCTACGAACAGCTCGCGTCCTACAAGGCAGACGGCAAGGCGGACGACTCACGCGAAGTCAGGACCGAGCTCCTGAACATCATGGGGGCCACCTGGCTGTATCAAACCCATCTTGCCGAAAGTATTCTTGCGGCCAAAAACGACATGGTGGGGTGCTCTATCCACCGCTTCGGCAGGATGGGCCAGGAGCAGGGATTCTATGTTGATGTGGGTCTGCAACGAACCTACATGAGACCTGACGACGGTGATCTCAGCACCGGTAGAATGGACAATGTTTTCCATTTGGGCTCGTTGTACGCGAGCGCAATGGAGCATGGGATCATCGAGCAGATGCAGCCCGGCACTTCGGCCGTTTCGACGGTGAACATCATTCGTACGGCAAATGCTATAACAAATAACACGAACAAACGCATCTATCTTGCCCATGCCGGGAATTGGACCGCGGTTCGTGCCCAGCTCAATTCGGGAGGATATCCAGCCGCCAAGCTGGACGATTTCGCGAACTACTTCAATCCATCCCATGCGAACTACGCTCCCGAGACGAAATTGCTCCTTCCCCGGAGCTATTCGGTAAGACCGAAACTCCCAAACGGCAATAACGGCAACTGGATTGGTTCCGGTTGGGTGATCCGCAAGGACGACGAAGCCGGGATGATCATCAGCGGCGGCTACAGTGGCGGTTATTCCTATTGGGGTGGTGGTGGAAACAACTACGTCAGTTCCCCGCCGATCTACACGGGTAGCTATTACAACCCCACCTATTCCTACACTCCGTCCTACAGCTATTCGTCGTCCTACGTTCCTCCGAGTTTCAGTACGCCGAGCTTCTTCGGATCCGATCCGGTGAACATGGCTACGGGCTCGTTCGAGTATTCGCACACGGACATGGAAACGGGTATCGAGGCTGCACCCCGTGGCCTCGGATTCACCCGGAACTACTCCAGCGCCAGGGCGACGGAGGAACGCCAGAACATTGGCTACGGCTGGAGCCACTCGCTCCACATCCGTGCGGCCAAGCGCACGGCATCGGAAGAATCCCTTGGTTTGGGCACGGTCCAGCAAGCAGCCTCCTTCCTGACCTCGATGATGGTTGCGTCGGATCTGTACCGCTCTGACGCATCGGTCCAGGAGTGGGGAACCACGGCATTGATCGTCGGTTGGTATCTCGACCAGTTGAACAACAATGCCGTTTCGGTGACGATCGGGGGTAACACCGTCCAATTCATCAAACAACCGGACGGGACCTATCAGCCTCCCGCCGGCTCCACGATGTCCTTGGAGATCGTCTCCAACAACATCCGGGTTTCACAGCGCCACGGGAACACGATGTTTTTCCAGGACACCCAATCCTCGGACGACGAATCGCAGCGCATCCAGAAGATCGCCGATCCGGACGGTAAGGAAATGACCTTCGTTTACCACAACGATGACCGGATCAATTACGTCCAGGACTGCTACGGTCGCCGATACACCTTCGGTTACACCGGCACCCGGATCACGAGCATCACGGATTCGACGAACACCGGAGCGACCCGCTCGGTGGGCTTCCGGTTCGACGGGGAAGGAAACCTCGATCGGGTGACCGATCCGGAAGGAAAGTTCTACTATTTCGACTATGAGGTCCCGGGTGATCCCGGCGGCACCGTCGCCGCCGACCACCGGATTGTCCGGATGCGGAATCATGATGGGAATGCCATCACCCAAAACGTCTATGATCCATTGGGTCGCGTCACCGAACAGTTCCTGCATGGTGACACCAACAAGACCTGGAAGCTCCGCTACACCGGCACGGAAAACACCGAGGAAAACCCCGAAGGAGGCGTCACGACGTATTTCTACGATGAGCGGGGGCGCTCGATCGGCAAACGTGATCCCAGCGGCGTCACCGAGTCCTGGGCGTACGATGGGCAGGATCAGATCGTGGAAAAGACCACCGGCTCCGGTGAGACCACGATCTATCACTACGACGCCCGCCACAACCTCACCCAAATTGACCACCCGCGGGGCGGTGGTTCGACCCAGATGTTTTATGACTCCCTCGATCGCCTCGATCTGGTGATCGATCCCGACCTGAAAGAAACCGATTACGTCTACAATTCGGGCAACACGAAAGCCCGTCCCGATCAGATCATCGACCCCGAAGGGACCACCAGCTACCAATACAAAACCTCCGGTGCGGCCATCGGACGGGTCTGGAAAGTCACCGACAACGACAACCTTCTCACCGAGTACGAATACGATTCTTACGGTCATCCGGACTGGATCAAGGCTCCCGGGGGATTCCAGACCCAGTACACGTACACTGCCCGGGGCGATCTCCTGGACACCACCGACCCCAATCTCGTCGTCACTTCTTACGAGTACAATGCGCGTCGCCAGGTTACGAAGATCACCTCCGACGACGGCGGCGCGAACGAATCGGTCGAGGATTTCGCCTACAACAACCAGGGGCTTCTCGAACGCAAGACCGAGGCGGCCGACAACGGAGGTCAGCGGTTCGCGACACGGTACGAATACTCGCCCACGGAGAAACAGCGTTTCGTCCGCACCAGCGACAACGACGGCGAAGGCCCGAACGATCCGTACACGGAAATCGCCTATGACGGTCGCGACTGGCAGAGCCAGAGCCTCGACCCGGCGTCCCGTCTGACGATCTTCACCCCACAGGCCAACGGCCAGCCGTGGAAGACCACGATTCCCCTCAGCCGTGAGAAGATCCAGTTGCAGGATGGCGACGGCCGCCCGACCGGCGGCGTGGTTCCCGGTTCCAGCGGAACGCGCAGCAGCTCGATCGTCTATGACGTGGCGCCCTCCGGCTATCCCCGGACCGTGACCACGACGGCGGACAATCTTTCCGTGAATGAAGTCCAGGACCGCAGGGGCAACCCGCGTTTCTACACCAACCGCAAGACCAACGTGTGGGAGTTCCGCTATGACGGCCTCGGCCGGAGGACCCATGTCATCACCCCCTTGGACGCTGCTGCCAGCCGCGCCCAGGTCACGGAATACAGTCACCGGGGTACGGTGAAGAAATTCACCGAACCTTCGGGGCAAGTTTCAAATTTCACGTATGATCCCACCTCGGGCCGTCTCACCGGCGTGACCGATGGCGTTGGCACCATCAGCCACACCGCGTACGACAACAACGGGAACCTCCTCACCACCACGGAAACCCGCACCGGCACGCCGGGAACGAAGACCACCACCCGGACCTATGACCGGCAGGATCGTCTCAAGTCCCGCACCGACGAGAACAGCCAAACCATTGGCTACCGCTATTACCCGAGCGGCAAGCTCTGGAAGATCATCTACCCCGGCGGGAGCGAAAGCGGCACGGGTCATGTGGAATACACCTGGTGGCAGAGCGGCCAGCTCAAGGATGTGATCGACAAGCTCGATTCCACCTCCAGCCCGCGCACCACTTCCTACTTCTGGAACAAGGACGGTCGCCTCGCGAAAGTCCAGCGCGACAACGGCACCATCCGAGAAGTGAAATACGATGCCGCCGGACGACCCGATGTGATCGAGGAGTACGGCCCGGACATGAAGCTGATCTTCGTCCACAAGTACGGCTTCTATCCCAGCGACGAAATGGCCTGGCGCTATACGCTGCCAGCCAAGCGCACCAGCGGTAACGACCCGCCCGCGATGTTGGCGATGACCTACAATGCCGACAACCAGCTCGCGACCTGGGGCGGCCAGACCATCATCCACGATGCGGACGGGAACATGACCACCGGGCCTGCCCCGGATGGTTCCTCCCTCGCCAGCTATTCGTACGACACCCGCAACCGGCTCGTCTCAGCTCTCGGCACCACCTACACGTATGATGCCGACGGCCAGCGCGTCGGCATGGTCAACGGAGCCGACACAACCACCTTCGTCACCGATGTCAGCTCAAGGCTTTCCAAGCTGCTCGTCCGGACAAAGAACGGGGTGAGCACCCGCTACGTGTGGGGCCTCGGTCTCCTCTACGAAGTCAACGGCAGCGGTGGCAGTGCCACCACCGTCAGCTACCACCACGACGCGACGGGCAGCACCATCGCCCTCTCCGACGACACCGGAAAGGTGATCGAGCGGATCGGCTACACGCCGTGGGGTCAAATCAACCACCGGGCCAATCTCGGCGGCACCCCGCACGACACGCCATTCCTCTTCACCGGATTCTTCGGCAACCAGACCGACGGCAACGGCCTGCTCTACATGCGGGCGCGGTATTACCATCCGCAACTCGGCCGGTTCCTGAATGCCGATCCGGCCCAGGAGGGCATGAACTGGTACGGCTACGCCGGAGGCAACCCGATCGGCATGGTCGATCCGATGGGCCTTGGCATCGAGAGCGTGCTGGATTCCGTGCAAACGGTCCTGAGCTTCCTCGGCATGACGCCGGTCTTCGGAGCGGTCTTCGATGTCGTGAACGCGGGCATCAGCATCGGCCGGGGCAACTACGTGGATGCGGCGATGAACCTCGCCAGTGCCATCCCCGGCATCGGGGACTTCGCGATGGGAGCGAAACTCATCGGCGGAGGTGCGGCCAGCTACGCGAGTTTAAGTCTCATCGGCGCCCGATGGGTTGATAACGCAGCTACCCTCGGCAAATATGAAGTGGGTGCGTACAACGTCCTAAGGAAAGGAGCTGCGACTGGACTCGACGCCCATCACGTCGGTCAAAAAGCGGTGATGTCAAAACTCATACCAGGATACAATGCTTACACAGCTCCATCGATCCTTGTTCCGTCATTAGGTCACACAGTTGGATCTGGAGTGGTCTCAAGAACCACGACTGGATTCACCAGTGCGAGACAAGTAGTTGCCCGCGATATAAGAGAGCTTCGCAGAGTTTATCCCGACATCCCAAATACGCAGTTAAAAACTCTTATCGATTTGAATAAGTCCATGTACCCTTCCGCCTTCCAGAAGATTGCAACACCTTGACAACAATGTTTACCCTAATCGACGGAAGATACCAAGCTGTCGCCTCTAAGATCGAAGAAGAATGGCTTTCTGACCCAAATTCGAGCAAATGGTATAAATACATTTCGGATCTTGGAGAACCCGATAAGGCGACTTACGTGATCATGGTTTTTCATAACCAAGTTGAGAACGGAGGACTCCACCAATATTTCTCAAATTCATACGGGCAATTCGCAAAGGAAACCATTCATCTACTCAAACAAATTAAGGCATTTGACGCCGCCACGATATTAGAGCGAGCCTTGGGCTTGGTAAAGCCGCTGGACATGCCATTCGAAGAATTCAGGAAGGCGCTTAGAAAGCGCACGCTAAGAAGTATTTTTCAGAATGACGATATAGTTATTCCATTGGATGATCTCGATAAAGAATACTACAGTCTCGGAGACGAGCCTTTACTAAAGCTTGAAGAATTTCTAAGAACAATAAGTGATTCTAATTAATCTTCCCTAAGATGATCAGAGCTATTCGAAATTTCGCGCACTACATGAGTAGTGCGCTTAGCGGGAAGCAACCTCTGACGACTGATAATACGAAGCAATTGGTCGACACTCTCAGATATGGATTTATTTTCACTTCTTCGACTTTACACCAACGCTCCCAATTCTAGCTCTTAGAGAACCACCACATAAAATATGGGGACTTGGGGTCATGATGCATTCTCGAATGACGATTCTCTTGATTGGCTAGCAGAGCTGGAGGAAACAAAAGGTGTCGGAAAGGTTAATCGTGCCCTCTCTCGCGCAATTTTTCTTCGCAACGCCTCTTGGCTGCTCTTTCCAGTCCGCAAAACTCGTATTTTCAAGGGGCTGATCTTATTCTTTGCCCAAGGCTCCATAGTCCACGTCGCCGGAGAAGTTGTTGCGGCGCTTGGGGGACATCCTAGCCTTGATTTACCAAAATCCACCTCCTTATGGGTGAATGCAAACAGAGGCGATTATCGTAAAAAGCATGCAGTTCGCGCTCACCGAGCGCTCACTTTCATTCGGAATAAATCGGAGACCCGGATTCTCTTTGACGAATCCCACGAAAGCAGACAATGGCTTTCTGGCATTGATGATCTCCTGAAACGACTTTTGAAACTGAAAAAAAAGCGCTTGATCCAGATTAGCACCTAGGGTGCTAGCTCATGAGCGTGGCACTCCGGGGGCAAATTCTCAACAGGGAGTCCGCCACCGGAGAAGATGCTTGGATAATTCCCTCCGGGCTCTCATGATCGTCCCACGCATGCGATTTCTCCTCCCCGTTCTCAAGCCCTTCAGCCCCGCCTTGGCTTTCGCGGTGACGATGGCATCCATCGGCAGTTCACACGCTGCCACCGTTTACGGAAGCAGCGGCACGGAAAGCGCCCCAGGCCTTCTGCCTTACATTGTCGGGAATGGTGGAGTTGCCTTGGAATCTCTCACGCTGTACGAAAATGTCGGTAACGGTATCAGCTCTTCGATTGCCAACACCGATCCGTTGGACGCTGCTACCTGGCTGTCCAGCCTGCCTTCGGATGAGTCTCGGATTGTGTCGATCTCGCTCGGCGTCATTCAACAGTCGGTGGAGCGAATCAACCCGGAGTTCTTCCGTTGGATAGTTGAACAGTCCGCGATCACCCCTGATCGACTAGCAATCATTGAGGGCGATCGTTTCCAAGGTGGAGAAGGAAGAAGGGGAGGAGGATATTCCTCATGGGAGACCGTGGATTACGACCCAAGTTTTGGTTCTAGCTGGTTCTTGGTTGAGACCCCCGGCATCGTGGCAATTCCAGAACCCTCTTTTTGTTTTTTGGGAGGGCTGGGAATGCTCAGCCTTTTTCGGCGTCGTCGTTAAAGTTTGATCCGCTCGATCTCCTCCAAGGCGATCTTGTCCGCGCGCCGATCGTAGAGCTTCGTCGTTCGGGGCGACTCGTGCGCCGCGATCTGCGCGGCCGTTTCGATCGCTCCGCCGTTCTCCAGGAACACCGTGATCCCCGTAGCCCGGAAGGTGTGATTGCACACCGCCGCATCGATCCCGGCCTTCGCTGCACGGCGACGGATCATGCAGTAGGCGTCCACCCGGCTCATGCCCTTGGCAGTGAGCTGCTGGCTGCGGCCGCGGGTGGTGCGCCACAGCGGGCTGTTGGGCGACTTCTGAAACCCCGCTGCCTCAAGGTAGGCATCCAGATACTCCTCGGCGATGTGATGGACGGGAACCTCATGATTCTTCCCGCCTTTCTCGGCCAGGCGGATCCACGTCCGCTTGCCCTGCATGAAGACATCGGTTACCCGCATTCCAACCACGGCCGACACGCGAGAAAACGAATATAACATCAGCCCGATCAGGGCGCGATCGCGGAGGCCGATCACATTGGAAACGTCGATGCTGTTAATCAGCTCCTTGGCCTCCTCCGCAGTTAGCACCGGCGTCTTTCCTCGCTTGGTCGAGTAGCGAGGGCCGCGCACGGCCGCCGCCGGGTTGAAGGGCACGATCTGGCCGGTGACCAGGTAGTCGAACAGCATCTTGATCCCGGCGAGATGCTGCTTGATCGTTGGCGGGGAAAATTTGCTTCCATCCTCCTGTTCCTCATTGCCGAACATCTCGACGTAGGCGGCCACGTGGACCGGCCGGATCTCCTCGAGCTCGAGGTGCCGCTCGTCCGCCCATTTGAAAAACCGGCAAACGGCGCGGAAGTAGGCTGCGCGCGTGTTCGGGTTCCGGATCGTCGCCGCGAAGAACTCCAAAAAACGCTCCTGGGCCGATGCCCCGGCCCGGATCATGAGAGCCGGCCACGCTTCCGGTGCCAGGGACAAGGTCCCTGCAGGAGGAAGCGCGTGGACCTTGCGGTGGGCAAGGGGATCACTCATCGCCAAACTGTTCCCCCTCCTCGACGTGCTTGAACACGAAGGTGTCGAAAGTGGTGGTGACGGCAGGATCCCGCCGGTTCTGGATCACCCCCCGGTGCTTGATCCGCGGCTGGAACCTGCCTCCCGGTGGGGACCACAGCACCGTGAACTCGGCGTAGTAGGTCACACGCTCCTTGTGCCAGCTGAATGCCTCGTCGGTCAGACTGATGATCGCAAGCTGGTCCAGTTCAAAAAATTCTTCCAGGAAGCGGTAGGCATCGCGGCGAAGCGCGGCGTCGCCGGCGCAGTCATCGAGCGGAAAATTCTCGTCCTCCCACTGATGGCGCAGTGGAGTCCATTCAAGGTCGCCGGGCGAGGCCTCGGACCGGGTCCAGGGGTCGGAGCACAGACCGTCGGTGGCGAGGAGCCAGTTCCAGCGCGACCTCGCCCAATCTGGCTGTTCCATGGCTTGGAAGATCATGCCCTTGGCGCTGTCCTCGTGGCCGGCTCCGCACTCGAAACGCAGCTCCTCGCACCAGACATGCTGGTGGGCCTCGCGCATCAGGGCTCGGCCGAGGTTGGCGAGTTCATCGGAAACCCCGGCGGCGAGCGCGTCGCGCTGCCAGTCGTCCCATGGATATTCGCCAGGCTTGCAGGTGAGAAGCCGGTCCTCGCGCGCGCGCAGCTCGCGGACTTCGTCCGGACTGATCCAATCGCCGTCGTAACCTTGTTCGGCGGCGTGAGCCTCGATCTGCTCGTCGCCGCGCTCGAACAGCGTTTCGGCCTGGGCGTTGTCGAGGACGGCGTAGCCGACCCCCACGAACAGATTGCCGTGGCGGGCGAGGAGCGCGTCGGCGCCGCGGATCTTGAAGTGGGCGGGGTTCCTGAGCGTGGGAGTGGTCATTGGTCGAAGGACTCTGAGGCTTGGTAGAGGCTCCGAAACCGATCCTTTTTTGTCAAACATAAAGGACGTTATGTTGCGCAAAAAATTAGATCGAGAAGGGTGGGGCATTCGGATCGGGGCGTGATACGAAGTTGCCGTGAACAGTGAATATCATCATGTCCGGGTAGTTCTGCACGACGCGGAAGGCGACGATGGCCGCGCCGAGGAGTTTTCGGACGCCATGCGGTCGGTCGGTGCCATTGACGTCATCGAAAGCGACGACGGGGTCTATTCGACCTTGCTGCCTGGTGAATGGCGGTTTCCCGCTCAAGAGAGCGTCGAGGCGACCCATGATCAGGTCAGGGAAATCGCAAGACCCTTCTGCATGTATTCCTCGATCATCGTCCTCGAGTTCGGAAATTCCCATTACTCCCTGGATCCCATCGACCTTCCGGGCAGCCGGCATTGAAGTCGGCCTCTTTGTCCCAGATTTAGCAACTTACCACCACTGATTTCACGATGCTCGTCACCTGTAACCTGCACGCTCAATGGGTCGCCTCGATCCGCGCCGGTTTCGCCGCCAACGGCTTCGACTCGACCTCCCTCGATGACCGGGAATGCATCGTCAGATGGATCAGTTGGCAAAGGCGTCTCGTCGAGATGCGAACGCGGCAGGTTCATCGAGCGGCGGTGCTCTCGTGTCCTTCCCCGTTGCAACCTGGTCTTGCGCAGCTTGAGGACGCGGTAAGAACCGGCAAGCCGCTGTGGCCTTGGCAATCGAAGCGGATCGACCGCCAGATTTACGAGGATGCCATGCTGAACGATTTCGGAATCCTCCATTTCCATCTGGGAGCGAATTTCGAAGGATCAGGCTATATTGAAAGGACGAGGGAACTCCTCTTCGCTGTGGTAACGAGGGACGATTTCTATGAGCTGGGTGTGTTTGATCACTCGTCTTGGTTCGAACTGGATCTACTGGAAATCATGGATGCCGCGTGGCCGGCATTGCTGGATCCGTTCACCATTGATGCCCTTTCGATCTCCAACACACCCAAAAGCTCGCAGGATGTCCGCCTATATCGCGAAAACCAGATCAATTCAGCCGTCACCCTTAAGAGTGGAAGGATCATCCTTTCCCCAGGAGGCGGCCAAGCGTCGGACGGAACTTCGGCCGAAGCGGTCTCAAGTGCCATCCACTGGTCGAAGCGTTTCCACGGGTGGGAACGCATGATCCGAGAGGACATCCAGAAGCAGGTTGCGGAAAAGCAGCTCGAAGAACGCGACTACTCAATCTCCTTGGAGCTGGGGGCCGACATCATCTCGGCGTCCATACCGGAAACCCTCCGTTGGATCTTGTGGCGAAGGAACCAAAACACGCCGTAGCGGCGCATCCGATTCATGAAAATGCCCGATTGCGCTCCACCTCGCGTTTCCCGATAGTTCCGGCCATGTCACACAATCTTGCCCGCGAGAAACGCGAGGACTACCTCGCTCAATTTGGAGAATCCTATGATCCGGCCCGGTACTCTTCACCGGAAACAACCCCTGTCGGTCGCAGGCAATTGGTCGCGTCGATCAAAGTCTGTGATGCCCACGCCCGCCAGACGGATATTCACTATGAACTCCAGAAGCTGCCAAAGGCTGGCGACGCCGTGATCTTGGATTCCAAGCATGAGCACCTTCCGAAAGAGCACGAAGAACAAGCTGAAATCATCAAGCTCTGGAGTCCGCATACCAAGGCCGCGTCCTGACTCGCCCTCTAACTACGTCGTTCCTAGTAACTAGACACCGGAGCGAGATGCGGGATCTGCCCGTCGATACCGTGGCAGTCGCCGCAAATCAGTGACAGGTCCGGCTTGCCCCACACCTTCACCCGGCATTCCTCGCACTGATAGGCGACTTTGCTCGGTGTCCTGGGCGGCTTCGATTCCGCGTCGCCGGCGGCGGGTAGGTTCGCGGCCAATGCCGCCACGAGTCCGGGTGCCGCCTGGTCGTCGGGGTCCGGACGTGATCGTGAGCTTTTCGAGGTAACGGATGCCTTGCCAGACGCCTCCTCGGTTATTCAACTGCATGCTGGGGTCCAAATGATCTTGAGCGTTGACGACGCGAGCCTGCGAGGCTACTTGAATTCCAAGTCACTGTGAAGGCCGCGATCCACATCCTGCTCGTCCTCCTGCTGTTTTGCAGCCAGGGACGCAGCGTATGTTTCGACCAATCGGGCGGCAGCTACTTCTGCGAACCGGCGATCTTCGCCCACGGGGACGACCACGGCACCCCCTGCCACTGCCCGTGCAATGACGACGATTGCGAGGAGCACGAGCTCAGACTCGATCCAGTTCTCGCCGATTCGGTAAAGGTTCCGTCGCAACCTTGCATCATCCTTCCTTTTGAATTCGCAACCCTTTTTGACGCGGAAGACTCCATCCTGTCCGAAAGCCAAGCGACCAAGCGGCTGCCCACCCTCGACGATCCCGACCCGGCTTTCCGACTGAGGAAAGACCTGATGACGGGCGTCGTTCTGCGCCTTTGAAGCACTGGTCCCTTTCCGGACCTGCCGTATTGCCATCCGCCCGCCCTTGAGCGTTGCGCGATGCTTGTGAACCGCGATTTCCCGGCGGTCCATGTTCCATGGCCTTCCTGCCGTGACTGCGTCTCGCCACTTCCACTGTTTTCATTTCATGCACCCTCGTCATTCAATTTTTCTCCTCTTTCCGATCTTTCTAGCCTCGTGCGCCACGGACGACCCATCCGGGATGCTCGGTGGTTCGCCGGATTTCGGGCAATCGAAGTTCCCGAGCAATTTCGCATCCGCACCGGTTTTGCAAGGGTCAGTGGGCCGTGAACAAGCCATCCGCCACGCACTGACCTACAGTCCGTCACTCCAGTCCCAACGGGCCGAACTCCGCGCCCTTGAAGCTGAAATCGTTCAAGCCGGTTTGCCGCCAAATCCCGAACTGGGGTTCGATGTGGAGAACTTCGCAGGAAACGGCGGGAGCCGCGGTTTCAATGGAGCGGAAATCACGGCCGCACTTTCCCAAAAACTCGAACTCGGAGGTAAAAGATCCAAGCGTTCCCTCGTCGCCGCGCTCGAAGCCGAAGCACTGAGAGCCGAGATCGCCAGTGATGAACGTGAAATCAGAATTGCCACCGACCGGGCATTCACGACCCTCCTCGAAGCCCGGCAGGTCCGGGAGTTCAGTGAACAGAACCTAGCTCGGGCCGAGGAAAATCGCGGCACTCTCGACGCACTACTTGAGGCAGGGAAGAGCACCCGTATCGATGTCGGCAAGGCGACGTTGGCGGTCTCCGAAGCGAAGGAACTCCTCGCCGAATCCCGGTCGGCGGAAAGCAATGCCGCCGCCGAACTGAGCCAAACCTGGGGAGGTGGAGCGGCCGACGTTACCGCCGCCGGATCGCTGAGCGCGCCCGGAGGCAGCGTCCCATCGAACCCCGAGGCGGCAATCAAACGCCATCCTGCGATGCGTGCCGCAGCACTGCGTTTTGCCCGCGCCCAAGCGACCTATGATCTCGAGAAGGCAAAGCGATATTCTGATGTCGAGGTCGGCGGCGGGGTCCGCCAGCTTCGGGATGCAGATGAAACCGCGGCGGTTGTCGGCGTCCGGGTCCCCCTCCCGATCTTCGATCGGAATCAGGGAAACATCCAAGCTGCGAAGGAGCGTCTCGACCGCGCCAATGCCGAAGGCCGGTCCACCGAAAGCGAACTTCGCACCCGGCTTGCAAGGCTATCCGCTGATCTCCGTGCAGCCCGGAGCCGCGCCAGCGAGTTCGATTCGCGAACCATCAACGCAGCCCGGCAAGGTCTGGATGATACCCGCGAAGCATACTCAGCCGGCAAAGCTTCCCTTCTCGAAGTGCTGGATGCCCGTGAAACCCTCTTCGAGGTCGAGCGTGGCCAAGCCCGCGCCCTGGCCGATCTACTTCGAGCCCACAATTCCCTGAAAACCCTCACCACCAACTGAAACCAACAAGCCATGAAATCGATACCGAAACTGAGCCAGGTCATCGGCCTCGGCATTCTCACCGCTTTTCTCGCCGCGTGCAGTGCCGAGAAGAAAGAATCCGCCATCAAGTCGGAGGCCTCCGAAGCGAGTGAGGAATCCCCCGGTGGGGAGATCGAAGTCCACGCTGTGGCCGATTGCCCGACCGGAGAGGGCTGCTTCATTTGCGACTCGTCGAAACGAGACCCCGGTCGTCTCTGGTGCAAGGAACACGACCGCTACGAGGACCGCTGCTTCCTCTGCCATCCCGAACTCAAGGACCCCAAGCGGCTCTTCTGCACCGAGCACGGTGTTTACGAGGACGAATGCTATCTATGCCACCCCGAACTCAAGGGGAAGGACGCCGGTGCCGCAGCCCCCTCGGCACCCGCCGACGTCCTCATGTGCAAGGAGCATGGCGTCGCCGAAAGAGAATGTGCCATCTGCCATCCCGATCTAGCGGCTGGCCTCAAGCCAGGCGAAAGTCTCAAAATCCGGGTCGCATCCGCCGAGTCGATGGAAAAGGTCGGGGTCGAAGTTTCCAATCCGGAAACGACCACCGCCCGACCCGCTGTCGAGGCATACGCGACGGTCGATTACAACCAGAACCAGGTCGCGAAGATCACTCCTCTGGTCGAGGGCATCGTCCGCGACATCGCGGTCGTCCCCGGTCAGACGGTTGCCGCCGGAGACACTCTCGGCACGGTCCATTCGCCGGAGTTCGCGGAAATGAAGAGCCGGTTCCTCGCAGCTGCTGCGGCGAAGAACCTGGCCGGGCTCCAGGTCAGCCGCGAGCGCCAGCTCGCGGACAAGCGCATCTCCGCTGCCGCCGATCTCGAATCCGCCGAAGCCGCTGCGGAAGTCGCCGATGTCGATCTTTCCGCCGCCCGCCAGCGCTTGCTCAACCTTGGCCTGAGTGAGAACGAAATCGACTTGCTCGCCTCCGATGGCCGCCCGACCTCGCTGCTCACCCTGAAGGCACCATTCGCCGGAACCATCGTGGATCGCGATGTCGCCGTCGGCGAACGGATCGAACCCGGTGATGCAATCTTCGTTCTCGCCGACCTCTCGACCATGTGGCTCGAGCTTTCGATCCCCGCTCGCGACGCGGCCGGCCTCGCTCCCGGCATGGAAGTCAGCGCGATTTTTGCCGACCTTCCGGACACGGTCATCACTGGCGAACTCGTCTGGGTGGCCAGCGCGATTGACGAAAAAACCCGCCGCATCCAGGCCCGCGCCGTGGTCAATGCTCCTCCGACGGCCCTGAGAAAAGGGCTGTATGGTGAAGCCCGCATCCAGCTCGGTGAGGCCAGTTCTTCGCTCGCGGTTCCCACCGGCGCGATTCAGACTATTGATGGCGTGCCTTTCGTTTTCGTTCGAGTGGAGCCCGCTCTCTACGCCGCAACCAGAGTCGAGCCGACTCAGGGCGCTGCTTCGGACCAACTGACCGCGATCCGTAGCGGACTCGCTCCGGGCGATCAGATCGTCAGCCAAGGCAGCTACATCCTGCGCTCCGAGTTCCTCAAATCCCTGCTTGGCGCCGGCTGCGTCGATGACTGATCGCCGCCATCCCGTTCGCTTCGTCTTGTTTCCGCCTTCCCACCCGGTTCCGCATCCATGTTCACGCATCTCATCCGCTTCTGTCTCGCCAACCGCCTGCTGGTCTTCCTTTTCACCGCCCTGATCGCGGTCGCCGGGATATGGGCCGGATCGCGTGTCCCCGTTGATGCCTTTCCGGATACCACCCCGATCCAGGTTCAGATCAATACGGTCGCCCCATCCCTCAATGGCGAGGAGATCGAACAACAAATCACCTTACCCGTGGAGCTGGAAATTTCCGGTCTTCCCGGCCTCGCCAGCGTCCGCTCGGTTTCCAAATTTGGACTCTCCCAGGTTGTCGCCACTTTCGATGACGACACGGAAATCACCACCGCCCGCCAGTATATTTCCGAAAGGCTCCTTACGGTCGAACTGCCGGATGGCGTCGGGACACCGCAAATGGGACCGATCTCGACCGGATTGGGGGAGATTTTCCACTACGTCATCCGCAGCAGCGATGGCAGCCGCAATCTCGAACAACTCCGCACCATCCACGACTGGATCATCAAGCCGGAGCTTCGGAAGGTTCCCGGCGTCGCCGAGGTGAACTCATGGGGAGGCCTCGAAAAGCAATACCACGTTGTCGTCGATCCGGAGCTGCTGGTGAAATTCAACCTTTCGCTTGGCGATGTCGTCGAAGCTCTGGAAAAGAACAACCGCAACGTGGGCGGAGGTCGGCTCACCGTGAACGGCCAGGATCTGCTGGTCCACGGAATCGGACGGGTCACTTCCATTCCGGAGATCGAAAGAATCGAAGTCGCCTCCAGCGCGGGCACCCCGGTCCGTGTTTCGGACATTGCCGAAGTCCGCATCGGCAGCGAGCTACGCCGTGGCGCAGTCACCGCCGATGGCCAAGGCGAAGTCGTTCTAGGTCTCGCCTTCATGCTGATGGGTGAAAACGCCCAGGAAGTTACCCAGGCACTCAAGGTTCGCCTGGAGGAAATCCGCCCGTCGCTCCCGGACGGAGTGGAAGTCCAGGTGGTTTACGACCGCACCGAGTTGACCGATTCGGTGCTCGATACCGTGACCCACAATCTCGTCGGCGGCGCGGTTCTCGTCACCCTCACTCTTCTCGTTCTCCTGGGAAACGTCCGTGCCGGCCTGCTGGTCGCCGTCTGTATCCCGCTTGCCATGCTCTTCGCAGTGCTGGGCATGAACTATTTCGCCATCACCGCCAGCCTTCTCAGTCTCGGTGCCATCGACTTCGGCCTCATCGTCGATGGGTCGGTGGTCATGACGGAAGCCAACTTGCGCGGGCTCGCTGATCGAACGCGCCAAGCCGGACGGAAACTCACCATCGCCGAGCGCTTCGATTGCATTCTCGAATCCAGCCGCTCCGTTGCCCGCCCGATTCTTTTCGGCATGGGCATCATTGCCGTGGTCTTCCTGCCGATCCTCACCCTCGAAGGGACCGAAGGGAAAATGTTCCGGCCCATGGCCATGACCTTCATCCTCGCCCTGCTCGGCGCGCTGATCATCGCGATCATCATCTCGCCGGTCCTCGGCCATCTCTTCCTTCCCCGAAAATTCAAGGACCGGGAGGGTTGGCTATCGCGCAATCTCACCGGCGGCTACTCGGCCATTCTCGGAATGGTCCTGAAGGTGCGGTGGGCAGTACTCGCCGTGGTCCTCGCACTACTCGTCATTACCGGCATCGTCGCCACACGACTTGGCGGCGAGTTTATCCCACGGCTCAGCGAGGGTGCGATCACCGCCAACACTATCCGACTTGCCGGAACCTCGCTCGATACCTCCACCGACTACAACTCTCGTATCGAGCAGCTGCTCAAGGAGAAGTTCCCCGACGAGATCCGTCACGTCTGGAGCCGCATCGGCACCGCCGAAATCGCAACCGATCCGATGGGTACGGAACTCACCGATATTTTCCTTTCACTCACTCCACGAGACCAGTGGACCCGTGCCGGAACCCAGGACGAACTTGTCGCCGAGATGCAGGAGACCGTTTCCACCCTTCCCGGCGTGAACATCCTCTTCACCCAACCCATCGAGATGCGGCTGAATGAAATGGAATCCGGAGTACGTTCCGATGTCGGGATCCTGATCTATGGCGACAGCTTCGAGACGCTCACGCACCTCAGTGATGAAATCCAGAAAGTGCTCGTCGACATCGACGGCCAAGCTGACGTTTCCACCGACCAGATCAGCGGCCAGCCCGGTCTTAGGATTGAGCTGCGCCCTGAGAAAATGGCCCGCCTCGGAGTTTCGGCCTCTGAAATCTTGCCATACATCGAGGCCATCGGAGTGCTCCGCGTCGGCGAGATCTACGAAGGACAACGCCAGTTCCCGCTCGCGATCGTCCTGCCGGAGGAATACCGCACCAGCATTGAAGCGGTTCGAAATCTGGTCATTCCCACGGCCGCCGGCATCCGCGTCCCGCTCTCCGAAGTCGCCGATATTGTCGAGGCTCCCGGTGCCGCCACGATCAACCGCGAATGGGGTCGCCGCCTGATCCGCGTCCAGAGTAATGTCGATGGCCGCGATGTGGTTTCCTTCGTCGAGGAAGCCAAGCGCAAGATCGCCGAAAAGGTCGATCTCCCGGAGGGCTATGTCATCGAGTGGGGCGGCCAGTTCGAGAATCTCGAACGCGCCCGCATCCGCCTTTCGCTCGTGGTCCCGCTGACCATGATCCTCGTCTTCGTCCTGCTCTATCTCAGCCTGCGGAACTTCAAGGATGTGGCCCTGATTTATCTGGGGATTCCATTCGCATTGGTCGGCGGTGTCCTTTCACTGTGGTTCCGGGATATTCCATTCAGCGTCAGCGCGGCCATCGGATTCATCGCCCTCTTCGGCATCGCCGTTCTCAACGGCCAGATTCTCATCGAAGCGATTCGCTCAAATCTTCAGGACGCCACCGACGCGGTGACCGCGGTCAAACACGCCGCCACCGAACGTCTCCGCCCGGTGCTGGCCACCGCCATCACCGATGCGATCGGCTTCCTGCCAATGGCCATCTCCACCGGCGTCGGTTCGGAAGTTCAAAAGCCGCTCGCCACGGTCGTCATCGGCGGTGTCATCACCTCGACCGCCCTGACTCTCGTCGTTCTTCCAATCCTCTACCTGATGGTGGATCGCAGGAAAATAGCACAATGAAACTCGGGCCCTTGGAATAACCCGGCGGATTCAAGCGGCCAGCGCAATCGGCAGGGTTGGCAGGAGGCCAGGGGCTGTAAGAGGCTTCTGGTTCAACGACCAAGCCGAACCGAAATGCCGACTTACAGCCGCCTGACCCGTGAGCAACGCTACACGATCGAAGCCATGAACCGCAACGGTTCCGAACAGAAAGAGATCGCCGAGGTGATCGGTAAGCATCCCTCCACGGTGAGTCGGGAGCTGCGGCGTCTCGGGGAGGCCACAAGGTATTGCTGCGTTGCCGCGGATCGCCATGCCTGCAGCCTGATGGGTGGCGGTAAGCCCGTGGACACCGCCTTGCTTGCGATTGCCGAGACCAAGCTGCGGGAGGAGCAATGGAGCCCCGAACAGATCAGCGCCTGGATGGAGTTGGAGGGCTACGGCTCGCTTAGCCATGAGACGATCTATCAGCACATCTACCGCGACAAGGAGCAAGGCGGAGACCTTCACGCCCACCTCCGCCACCGCTGCAAATCCTACCGCAAGCGGGGTTCGGAGCGGGAAAGCAGGGGTCGGCTCAAGAATCAGGTGATGATCGACGAGCGTCCGAAGATCGTCGATGAGCGCACCCGGATCGGTGACTGGGAGATGGACACGGTGATCGGAAAGCCCGGTGGACCGGTGCTTGTCACCATGGTCGAGCGGGTCAGCCGCTACACCCTGATGCGGCTTGCCACCTCGAAGGAAGCCGTCGCCGTGGGCGCCGCGATCCTTTCCGCGATGAGGGATATCCGCGAGAAAGTGCTCACCCAGACCTACGACAACGGCAAGGAGTTCGCCCTGCACGAGCTCCTCGCCGAACTTCTCGAAGCCGACGCCTATTTCGCCCATCCCTACCACTCGTGGGAACGCGGCCTGAACGAGAACACCAATGGTCTCATCCGCCAGTATTTCCCGAAGGGAACCGACTTCTCCATGATCACCGAGGAGCAAATCGCCGCAGTCGAGACGAAGCTCAACCGACGGCCCCGCAAATGCCTCGACTTCAAAACCCCTCATGACATCTTCAACTCGCCACCCCCGATTGCGCTGGCCGCTTGAATCCGCCCCCTGAATCGGACTTTCTCCTACTATCAAAACCTGAACGAAACTCTTCAATCCAACCACGGAGGATTCTCCGTCACAGGCGGATTGACAACCACAGCAAACCAACAACCAACAACCCATGAAACCATACCTCGCAACAATCGCCACCACAGTCGGCATCCTAACCTTCGGTTTTGCCACCACCTCGTGTTCCACCGAACCATCGAGGAGCGGCACCCATCGAGTGGGCCATCCAAGCAAAGGATTTCCAAGTAGGACGCTGTCCACCTCGGACAGAGTGAAGTCTTACTCCAGGCAGTCCTCTAGAAACAACAATCAACGGATGGGGCATCCCGCCGGCAAGTAGTCCAGCTTCAAAACGAATCGTGCTCAATCGAGCGAATTAGTCCGGAATTCTGTGCGACCACCTCTCGGAACGAGGTGGTCGCACCAGGCTGGGGGAGCCGTTTCAACATGAATCCTCGCCGGTCTTGCGAGATGAAACTCGAATTCTCGCCGATGGGAGAAAAACCGCTGACGATAGCGAATGACTTCCCCAGGTCCGTCACACCACTACCACCCCGAGACACGCATTCCTCTCATTTCAGCTCCACGTCGAGGGTCACGTGGGTGAACTCGCCCTCATCCAGTATCTTTCGCAACTCGGTCTTTGATCGAGACGAGAATCTGTTCGCGCGTGGCCCCGCCGGGGCCCCATCACATGGGCACTCAGAGATGGCTCTCCCCATCCAGCAACCAGACGTGGATGTAATGGGTCACGCTGGCTGCCGGTAACGCCTTTACCATCGCCCTGAGGCGGACCCGGAATCGCCGACATCAAATGCCTCGGGGGCAGTCTGCAGGAAAGCCGTCATCACCTTCTTCAGATTCCGTCCCACATTCCATAGAACGAACAGCGAGTTGCTGGTCGACAGGATCGGGGTGGATGACGAAAGCAAGCCGATGGACATTGGATCCAATCTTCGATCAATGTTCGATCAATGTTCGGAAGAATCTCGTCCGAGTCGCGTTTCGACGCTCCTCCGATGGGCGGCAACTTTCTCGGGTGTTGGAGTCTCCTCCCATGAAAACATGCCGTCACGTGAATGAAACTTTAGTTCGATCTGAAGAAGTTCGTTTGCTTGTGATTCGGTGAGATCATGCTTCTTCTTCCATCCTTCCACCCTCCTTTCGATAGCTTCCCGATGTCTCATGGCTGAGCCTCGCTCACGAAGCCCCAGAAGAAGAAGAAGAGGACAAATAATGGTCCCAAAGATCAGAACTTTCTCCCAGAACGAAAGAAGCGTCGGCGGAGGCGGAGTTCCGCCAGGTCGCTTCTTGACGTTCTCTCGAAACGATTCAAGCCGTTGCTGCCTCTTGCTCATTTTTCTCTGGTCCTCCCGAGCAGTCGCAACGAATTCACAATCACCAGAAGCGTCGCTCCGGTGTCGGCGAGAATCGCCATCCACAACGTGGCATGGCCGGCAAAGGTCAACACCAGGAAGACCGCCTTCACGAGCAAGGCAAAGCCGATGTTGAAACGGATCATTCCCAGCGTCCGCCTGCCGAGGTTGATCGCCTCCGCCAGCTTGCCGAGATCATCCTTCATCAACGCCACGTCGGCAGTTTCGATGGCCGTATCGCTGCCTATGGCTCCCATTGCGATCCCCACGCTCGCAATCGCCAGGGCCGGGGCATCGTTCACCCCGTCACCGATCATTCCGACCTGCCCGTGCCGGGCGATCATTTCGCGGAGCTTTGTCACCTTGTCTTCGGGCATCATGTCGCCGAAGGCCTCGTCGAGACCGGCTTCCTTGGCGATCGCATCAACGGTTCTCTGGTTGTCGCCACTGAGCATCACGATTCTCTTCAGTCCTGCCTCGTGGAGTGCGGCCAATGCGCGCTGTGCATCCGGTCGGAGCGCGTCTCCAATCGAAATCAAACCGAGAACTTCGCCCGGGTTGTCCCCGTGCGGTTGTCTCGCAAGAACCGCAAGCGAGAGCCCCTTCGACTCCACCTCACGAAGCTTCGCCTCCAGCTCCTCTCCACACAATCCGCTGGCGTGAACGAGCCGATGATTTCCGACGAAATAAAAGATCCCATCGATCTCCGCCTCCGCCCCTTGGCCGGGGATCGACTGATAGTTGAACGACTTCGGAATGGAGACCTTTCGCGCCTCGGCATGCTCGACCACCGCACGAGCGATCGGATGCTCGGAATGACTGTCGATCGAAGCGGCGAGCGCCAGTACTCGTGCCTCCGTTTCATCCGAAAGGGATCTCAACCCCACCACCCGTGGCTTGCCCGCGGTGATCGTCCCGGTCTTGTCCACGGCCAAGGCCTTGAGCTTGCCGAGCGCCTCCAGGTGCGTGCCGCCTTTCACCAGCACGCCGCGCCGGGCCAGAGCGGTCAGGCCGGAAACAATCGAAACCGGCGTCGCGATCACCAGGGCGCACGGACAGGCAATCACCAGCAGCGCCAAGGCCTTGTAAATCCATGGCTGCCACTCTCCACCAAAAAACAGGGGCGAGATCAACGCGGTGAGAATCGCGGCAACGAATACCAGCGGCGTGTAGATCGACGCGAACTTGTCCACAAAACGTTGGGTCGGTGCTCTGCTGGATTCCGCTTCTTCCACCAGGCGGGTGATTCTGGAAAGGGTCGAGTCAGCGGCCAACGTGGTGACCCTGACCTCCAGAGAACCTTCGCCATTCACGGTGCCGGCATAAACGTCATCACCGGTCTCCTTCTCCACTGGAACGGACTCCCCCGTGATCGGTGCCTGGTTCACCGCCGAACGTCCGCTGGCCACTTCCCCATCGAGCGGAATCCGTTGGCCGCTGCGAACCAGAATCAAGTCGCCCTTCCCCACCGCAGAAGCCTGGATCTCCTCGATCTCCCCATCCGCCAACTTTCGCAGCGCCGTATCGGGGGTAAGCGACATCAGCGAACGGACCGCGTTTCTGGCCCTTTCGGCACTTAGTCCTTCCAGCCATTCGGAAAGGGCGAAAAGAAAGACGACCGCCGCCGCCTCGGCGTGCTCCCCGATGATCCACGCGCCGATGACCGCCACGGTCATCAGCACGTTCATATCGAGCTTGACCTTCAGTAGCGCCTTCCACGCGGCGGGGAAGACCAAGCAGCCTCCCGACAGGGTTGCGATGGCGAAGCTGGTCATCTGCCACGATTCGGGCAGACCGCTCCACTTCAACGCCAGACCCAGACCGGTTAGGATGCCGGATGCCGCGATCAAGGTCTTCTGGGGAAGGAGCCCGGATCCGTGATCGTGCTCGCAGCCGCAGTCGGATTTCTTCACCTCTTGGGTTTGTTGATGCATCGCTTGTTGGGATTGGTTGTTGGAAAAACTCAAGGCTCGAGATTGGACGATGGCCCGGCCCCGGTTTCCTGAAGTACTTCGAGCAACTCGCCCTCCAGACGGGTCAACATCCTCATCGCAGGGACAGTATCGTCGCCCAACTTGTCGGAATTCTGCTTCAGAATCTCACGGAGTTCCCGCACGCGGTCCATGGCTCGCGATGCCGAGTCCGGCTCAGTGACCCGCTTGAGGGTGCCAACGAGCGCATTGATGCTCGCCACGACATCTCCGACCTCGCGGCTCCGAACTTCGCAATCGAGATACTCAAGCCTACCCGAAGCGACCCGGCGCAAATGAACGAAAATCCGGGAAGCGGGTTCGACCACCGCCCGGCGGATCACGAACACCAGCGCCAGCCAAACGACAACCCCGATCACCAGTACGTGCAGAAGGTGGTGCGTCAGGAATGTTAGCCCATCCTCCGGACGCTCGATAAAGTACTCCGCCAGGGAATAAACGACCATCCCCGCAAAGACGGCCCCGAAGGTCCATCGAAGCATCGATTGATCGAGAGTGGACCGCAGCGGATAACCGCTCATTTCTACTGTCGGTGAATTCATATCGTTAGTGCTTTTTTGTTTCCTTTCCGGGGTGGAGTTCCTTCTCAAGGCTTGGCTGGCTGTACTCCGACGCGACGAGCTGGCCGCTCACATACACCTCAACCGCATATCCAAAATACTCCACACCCGAGGCCGGAACCTTCTGGGATGTCGTCCTTGTTTTCCCCCGGCTTCTCTTTCGCACAGATACGGTGTGCTCCCGTGTACCAGTGACCTTCACTTCCGCGCTGGAAAGTTCGACCTTGTCCCGGCCCGGCACAACGACGGTGCTTTCGCCACTTTTGAGTTCGACGAGCTTGTGATCCTTCATCCTATGTCCGAAAACCGTCCATTTCACCTTCGTCGCGGGAACGTCTTCCTTGCCCAAGTTTGATATTTCGATCTTCAGGGTCCGGTTTTGGGTCTTTGTCCGGGTGGACGAGCCTTTCACGTCCTTGTAGCTCGCCTTCCCCTCGACCTTGGCGCTCACGTCAAGAAAGGAACCCGGATCGGCGGCGAAGATCGGCGACCCCATCAGGAGCGCCGCCAGCAATCTTGACAAAATGATATTCATACCTCTCAGCATTCGGTCTCTCAACTGGCCAGGTGATCCCTCCCCGCGATGTGCCGCGAGGAGGAATCAGCATTGACCGACAAATTCTTCAACTTCTCACAAAGCCGTCTATCCACCCGAAAGCCCCCTGCCGCAATGCACTGCGACAGGAGGCGCTTCGGGGACCGATGTCGTTTCACCAGTCCATGGGAGCCCCGCTATTTCAAGGCAGCGTGGCCTTCGGTTCCGGTTCTTACACGGACTGCACGTTCCACGTCGGAAACGAAAACGATTCCATCCCCGTTTCTCCCGGTATGTGCTCTTTCGACGATCACACGGACGATCTCATCTGCCTGGTCTGCCGGGACGACGATTTCCAGTCGGCCGCGCCGGATAAAGCGCTCAGAGGATTCGGAGCGTTCCGTGTGACCCATGCCGCGAACATCACTTACAGTGATGGCCGGCGGATCCTGGAGTTGCTCCAGGGCATCCACGACTTCATCGATAAGATAGTCGCGTATGATTGCTTTGATCTCCTTCATGGTCGTGCTGGGTTGATTTTAGCAGCGGTCCTCCGATGAATCCGGCGGATTCCCCTCGCTTTCGAGGGCTTGGAGAATCCACTGGGAGCATTCAGTGGTCGTGGCCTTCATGGCCTTCTTCCTCACCACCATGATCGCAAGTGCAGGCGTATTCCTGATGCTTGCAAGTCGGGCAGTCATTGAGGTTCAGGTTGAACTTCTCGATCACCGTCTTGGCATCGGGAGTCACCTTGATCTGAACCACCACCGGGAAGTCGTTGCCCTCCGGAAACGCGATGTCAGAGACGAGCACGTCACCTTTTTTGGCAAGCGTCATGCGGGTCGGTTTGGAACGGTCTCCACCCATGACCTTGACAGACTGCGCACCGATCGGTGTCGCCTTGCCATCCTTGTCCAGGGCGGTGATTTGAACCTTCCGATCCTTGGTCACGAAGAACTCCAGATGGGGTTCGACTTCATGGATGACCTTGCCGCCATTCGGTCCGGCCTTGGCCTCGTCATGATCGTCGTGGCTCTTGTCTCCGTGTTCGGCGTGATCGTGTCCCTCATGACCTTTTTCTTCGGCCATCAGGTTTCCGCTTCCAGCGATGGCGATTGCCACCGCCGAGGCCGCGAGCGTTTTGATGCTATTTTTCATTGTCAGTTTCATTGTGTATTGTGGTTTCAGTTTGTGGGGAATGTTGGGGTTGCTTTGCTTTTCTCAAATCGAGGCTGACGCGTCGGTTTCCAAGGATCTGAGCGCCGCTTTACGGCAGAACCGGTAGAAGAGCGCGGGGGTCACAGCCAGACCCAGAAAGGTCGAGCTGATGAGTCCTCCGACAATCACGATTGCCACCGGATTGAGAATTTCCTTTCCGGGTTCATCGGACGCGATCACCAGTGGGATCAGTGCGATACCAGCCGCCATCGCGGTCATCAGGATGGGCACGAGACGTTCTTCCGTTCCCCGGATGACCATGGCGGCGGTGAAGCCTTCGCCTTCATGTTTCATCAGATGCAGGTAATGGGAAATGAGCATGATGTTGTTCCGCGCGGCGATCCCGCCAACGGCGATGAAGCCCACCAGGGTGGCAATGCTCACGTTGTTCAATGTCTGTTGGGTGTAGAGGACCGCTCCGACCAGGGAGACCGGAATGATCGTCAAAACCAGCGCGACGAAGCTGAAGCTCTTGAAGTAGGAATAAAGCAGGAACACCACCACCAGCATGATGGCCGCCGACATGATCGCGATTGTTCGAGCCGCTTCCTTCTGGGCCTTGTATTCTCCCTCGTAGGAGATCGAATAGCCCTCCGGCAACTTGATATTCTCCTCAATAGAAGCCTTGAGGTCATCCACCGCCGAGACGAGATCCGGAACCGTCGGATTGATCGCAACCACGAAGCGTCGCCGCGAATTTTCGCGTAGGATGTTGTTCGGGCCAGTCGCATTGCGGATGTTGGCCACCGAGCCCAGCGGAATCAGCTGATCGCTCATGGTATCCACGTACAGGTTCTCCAGACGATCCGGATTCTCCCGCCATTCGGAGGGAAGGCGCACCACCAGTTCGTAAACCTTCACACCTTCGTAGATTTCAGCTACAGTGTCTCCTCCCATCAACCCTGACATTTCCTCGTTCAGCGCACCGGGCGTGACAGCATAAGCTGCTGCCCGTTCACGGTCCGGTTCGATCCGAAGTTGCGGCACTGGTGCCTGTTGTTCGGGCCGTGCCTCTTCCAGGCCGGGAATCTTTCGAGCCAACTCAGTGACTTCGTCGCCGATACGTCGGAGTTCGTCGAGGTCCGGTCCGTATACTTTCACGGCGACTTTGGCGGAAACACCGCTAAGCATGTGGCCCACCCGGTCCGCCAAGGGACCACTGAGAGCACTAAACGTTCCCGGGATTCCCTTCATCGTTTCACGAATATCCTCGAGGATGTCCTTTCGCTCTCGGCCCGCCGATTCGTCGAATTCAACATCGAACTCCACAGTTGAAACGGGAACCACATGATCACCCCGTTCGGCGCGCCCGGCGCGGTAACCAACGGTCTTGATTCCCGGAACTTTGAGCAATTGCTCCTGAGCCACGTCTGCTAATTCAGTCGTGGTCTTCAATGAAGTTCCCGGCGCGGAGGTGGTCGCGATCAATGCGGTCGGCTCACGAAAAGCAGGCAGGAAATTCCGCCCCATGTCCGAGTATGCAGCCCAACTGATCCACATCAGGATCAAGGTTATCGCAATTACCAGCAGAGGTTGCGCAAGAGCGAAGCGCATCCATGTGAGACGAAATCCCTTCTTCAACCAGCGCACAAAGAATACGTCTCCATGTTCCTTGCCAGGCTTGGGATTGAGCAGGAGCGAACTCAGGACCGGAATCACCGTCAGCGAGACGAGAAAGGACGCCGCCATGCTGACAATCGTGGCAATCGCAATAGGAGTGAATAACTTGCCCTCGACACCACTCAGTGCCATGAGGGGAAGGAAGACAAGGATGATCAGAATCGTCGCATAGAGAATTGAGGAACGGACTTCGCTGGAAGCTCGCGCGATGACTTCCAACTTTGGAAGTGGCTTCTCCAATGACGCGTTTTCTCTCAGCCTTCGGAAAACGTTTTCCACATCGACGATCGCGTCGTCCACGACCATGCCGACAGCCACTGCCAGCCCGCCAAGCGTCATCGAGTTGACGCTCAGATTCATTAGATCGAAAACCAGGATGGTGAGGCCAAGGGACAGCGGAATCGCAGTCAAAGTGATTAGGGTAATCCGGACATTGAGCAGGAAGAGAAACAGAATGATCGCCACCATGATCGCCCCGTCACGGAGCGCCTCCTTGAGGTTGTCAATGGAGAGCTCGATGAAATCTCCCTGCCGGTAGAGCGGGATCAACTCGGCACCTTCAGGCAATGAACGGTTCATCTCCTCCAGCGCTTCCTCAACCTCCTCGGTCAGCGTCATGCTGTCAAAGCCGGGCGACTTCCGGACGCTGAAGATCACTCCTCGGTTAGAAAGATTTCCGTCCTTGTCAGGTTCGCGACCAGAGATCCCCATCGCGGCATCGCCGCGCATCGGCTCGATGTCCCACACCACTTCCGCCACGTCGCGAATGTGGATGGCGCGGTCGTCCCGGTAGGCTACTACAGTTTCGGCAATGGCTTCCAAGTCCGTGGTCATGGCCAGATTCCGCACCATGATCTCTTCCGCCCTCTCGGTCAGGAAGCCACCTGTGGTGTTTTTCACCGACTCGGCTGCGGCTTTCTTCAATTCCTCAAAAGTGACCTGGTGGAGGAGCATCCTTTCGGGATCCGGCTGCACTTGCACTTGCTTAACGCCGCCACCCATGGACAGCACTTCGGCGATGCCGGGAATCGATTGGAGCCGCCTCGCTATCGTCCAGTCGGCCAATACGCGCAGATCCCGAGCCGAAGTCTTCCCGGTAGGATCTCGCAAGCCGACAAGCATGATGTCACCCATCAGCGAAGCTACAGGAGTCATGTAGGGTGTCACTCCTGCGGGAAGCGTTTCCGCCGCGCCGCTGAGACGTTCTTGAACGAATTGCCGGGCCTTGTAGATATCCACATCCCAATCAAACTCCACGAAGATCAGGGATAGCCCGATGTCATTGGTCGTGCGGACACGGTTGACGCCGGTCACTCCCATCAGGGCGTTCTCCAGCGGGATGGTGATCAGTGTTTCCACTTCTTCCGGCGCGTAGCCCGGAGCTTCAGTGAGCAGTGTGACCGTCGGTTTGGTGAGATCCGGCAGGACCTCAACCGGCAGCTCCAAGGTCTTCTTGACTCCGAACACCATCAGCACCACCGCGACCATCAGGATGAGGCCGCGCTGTTCTAGGGAGAATCGAATAAGTTTATTCAGCATACCTCAAGTCGTTGGAGTTGCTTTTGATGAGCGCTTCGAGTTCCACAGCATCTGGGCTAGTAGTAAAACGAGGATTGAGATTCCGACCGAATAGTAGACCAACCACTTTGGTGCCCCGCCTTCCTCGTGGTCATGCTCATTCTCATGACCGGCATTCGCATCCTTCGCTCCTTCCGTCAGTTCGGAACCATCTTCCGCGTGAGCGTGGCCGTGGGCTGCATCCAACGCCTCCTTCAATGACGGACCCGCGCCGCCGCCGACAAAACCAAGCGAGTAGGATCCCCGTGTAACTACCTCGTCGCCCGGAAAAAGTCCCTCCTTGATCTCGACCCAGCCGCCACCCTTTTTTCCAACCACCACCGGAGCACGGACGAAGGCATTGGGCAGGTCATAGTCTTTCACATAAACTACCCGAGCCGCCGGATCGCCTTGGAGCGATTCTTCGGGAATGGAGAGCACGTTTGGACGACTCGACACGATAATCGAAAACTCAGCCCGCATTCCAGGCTGTAGCTTTCCATCCGTGTTGGAGACCTGGAATACCCCTTCCACCGCGCCGGCTTCCCGGTTTGCGTTCACACCGAAGCGCAGGAGCTCTGCCATAATCGGCTCTCCGCCCAAGGCAGGAAATGTAATCCGGGCCTTTGTCCCGGGACCAATCCCTGCCGCCAGTTGTTCGGGAATCTGAGCGACCACCCACATTTCAGTCCGATCCGAAATATCGAAGAGTTCCGTATCCGGCTCGACTGGCTGACCCTGAAGGACGTGCGATTCGATTACCAAACCGTCATGCACCGCCTTCAACTCGATGGTTGGAGGAGGATTACCTGGCTGCCGACTCTCTACCTTAACGAGTGTCTGACCCTTTTTCACCCTCTCACCGATAAAGGCGTTCACCTCCACTGCTCTTCCGGGGATCCGGGATGAGACTGAGTGCTGGTTTCCCGGAACCTCCTCAACTCGACCCACGGCGAAGACCGTGGAGTCGAAATTGCGCTCCTCGACCATCACGGTCTCAAGGCGAAGGTTCTTCACGCCGACCTCATCGAGGAGCACCGTGTTTTTGAGTCGATCCTGAGCGGACAACGCACCTATTGTTAGGCCTGCAATGGCCACGATTTTGACAAATGTTTTCATGTGAGAGATTGTTTAAGGGTTACCCAAAGCGGTTTGATAGCGCACCCGCGCCAGTTGGAACTCCTGCAGGGCTTCAAGCCTGGTCGCCGCCAAATCGAGCCGTTGCTCTCGGGAGCGCAACACCGACAACAAGTCGCCCTGTCCGTTACGCCATGCCTGTTCGGCAAGGTCCGTTTGCTCCGCCGCCTGAGGCAGAAGTGTCTGTTCAATCTCCTTGGCAAGCTTCGCCCATTCGAGCATTTCAGCCCGTGCCGCTTCGGCCTCCAAACGAATTCCTTGGTTGAGAGCGGTGACCTCTTGGCGCCTACGTTTTGCCTTCGCTTCCGCCGCATCAATGTTGCCTTCGTTCTTGTCCCAGAAGGGCAACGGGATCTTGAAGCGAATCCCTACAATCCCCTCCTTGTCCGCAGCCTCCGGAGCATCCGTCACTCGTTCGGCACCGACGAACATTCCTGCCTCGACGTCACCGTAGCGTTTCGTTCGTTCGATCGCAGTCTCCTGCTCGGCCGCGATAACAGCCAACCGCGCCATCTCCAACGCCGGTCTTTCCACATCATCAGCACCCTCTGGCAAGCTCAACGCAGGAAGTGAGCCAGAGACATGCAGGGTCTCACCCGGCGACATCCCCAGAAGCGGCTTCAGCTCGCCCACTACCTGCTGCTCGGTCGCAGCGAGTTGCCTGCTCTGCGCGACGAAACGCGACGCCTCCAAACGAGCCTGTCCTGCTTCCAGGGTCGATGCTTCTCCTTTCTTTGCCACCTCGGCGATGAACTCCGCCAGTTGATTGGCAAGGTCCGCCTGTTCGTCCAGAAGCTCCTTGCGCTTGCGCACGGCAAGTACTCGGACCAACGCCGCACGTGCTTGACCTTCCAGCTGGTTGGTGATCTCACGAACTTCGGCTTGCGCTTCCTGAACACCTGTCGAACCGAGGTTCTTCTCCAGCTTGAGCCGGTTCGTGATGGGAAATCTTTGAGTGATTCCGATTTCAAAACGTCGATCGGAAAAGCTGCTATTGTGCTCCACCCCGGTTTCCAGCAGCGGGTTTTCAAGTCGGCCTGCCTGCCGCAATCGGCCCACTGCCTCCTCGATCGTGAACCGCGCTGCCTTCAGATCCGGATTCTGGGCTCGGACCCGGTCGCCGACGCTTGAAAGCGTGACCACTGTCCCCGGTTCCGCCATCAAACGAGCCGGAACACAGGCTACAATTCCTGCTACAAATACACTAAAATACCATTTCATTGAGATTCTTGGACACGAACCCACATGGGTTCTCATTGATCATTCTTCCGGGCACGAAGGGGCCCGTGTTGCTAAAAATAACGACGCCCTAAAAGCAGACGTCGGAGCGACGGGAAGCCGTCGCTCAGATCAATGGCGGCTTGTCCAATGACAATACCGGCCCATCGGGAAGCGCAGTCCGCCCCGAGGAAATCTCAACCCGGCTTTCCACTGGCAGGGTCAATTTCAAGCCATCTGTGTCGCGAACAGTCATCCAGCTTCCACCGCAACACGACCCGTGATGATGATGGTGCTGGTGAGGTTCGCTGGGACATTGCGAATTGTGCTCGTCTCCCTCAGAGTGGGACGAATCCCCGCTATCATGCCCATGATCCCCGGCGGAATCAGGGCACTTCTGGGATACCACGCAGACCGTGCTGGATTCCCGATGATTGGGATTCCCGAAGGCACGTACCCCCTGCCCGACGAAGACGCCGAGGAGCAAGAGACACATTAGAAACTTCCGCACGAGCGGAACTGAGAGCATAGACTTCGTTGAATCAAGGAAAAACTACCGCCGCTCACGACGCACCTTCGGAACCTTGCTCCACCCAAAGACGCTCCAAAGAACGCGAAGTGGAGCCTATCACTACTCCAGATCAGTAGGAAACCGAAACGTGCAGGAAAAGAATCTCACCGTTAATCGAATGGCAATCGCCACAAATCAACGAAAGGTCAGGCTTGCCCCACACTTTGACGCCGCATTCCTGGCATTGGTATGCGACCTTGCTCGGTGTCCTGGGCGGCTTCGATTCCTCGCCGGCGGCAGGTAGATTCGCGGCCAATGCCGCCACGAGTCCGGGTGCCGCCTGGTCGTCGGGGTCCGGAGAGGCCGCATACTCCTGTGCCCTTTTGATCGCCGCGCCTTCCTTGTACCAGGTGATCAGCGAGCTTTTCGCGAGGATGCCCCGGGCGACCTGCAAGAACAACCCGCCCTCGGTCGGGTAGTCGGCCATGTGTTGCCCTGTCATCTTCCCTCCGGGTCGTCCGGTGCTGCTCGGCGTCAGACCGATCGACAGCATCTTGTCGGCCCACTCGCGGTTGTGGTAGGTCCGCAGCGATGGCTTTCCGAACTGCTCTTGCCACTGATGGACCTGTTCGTGAGCGAGTGTTTGAAGCAATTCAAGGTCGCCGGTGTTGGCCAGGAAGTGCCGCGGATTGAGGCAGATTTCGTCCCGCCTCTCTCCCCCGTCGCGACCGATGAAGCCGTTTGATCGGTAGTATCCGAAATGCTGGCCTCGATCCTCGAAGGTCAGCACGCAACCACGTAGCCCTCCACCGAAAAGCGCGTCGTTGAGCAAGTCGTAGCAGTCCGAAAGCGTGATGTAGTCCTGGACGTGCTCGCTCGGCATGCCTCGTTTTATATCGTTCGATATAATCTTGCAAGAAGTCCTCGAAATTGCTGTGATTCCTGCCATGAAACTGACGATCCATCCTCCCTTCCATCTGCTGCGTTCCTGGGAAGTTTGCTGGAAATGTGGGGCCGGAGCGGAAGCCATCGCTTTCGCCGTTGCGGCCGTCACGTGTGATGACGAGGACGATGACGATTTGCCCGTTCATTCTCCCGTCGTCCTGCGCGATGTCGAACAAGCACCTCTCCTCTTTCTCGCTGCGGCGACACGATCGGACGCGGACTTCAAAAAGCGGTATTCGCGTGCGGCAGATCGCGAATACTTCATGAACCACTGCACCTGCGGGGCTCCTTTCGGGGATCACTTCCTCCACAACGAACCCGGCCACGCTTTTTATCCCCTGGACCCAACCGACGCCGCTTCGATCAAGGTTCATGAGATCGACTGCACCGAGTCTCAGGAAATCGACTGCTGGTTCGCAGGCTGGTCTTCGGTCTGCCCGGTTGAGAACGGCACTCCAGCCGAAAGGATCGCCGTCCCTCTCGGATGATCGCTGGATCCCGCGCTCATGCCCGTGGCCTGGCTACGGGGCTTTTCTTCTTAGCCTTCGGCTTTGGCGGGTTCGCGATGCGGAACATCTCAATCAACGCGTCTCTTTCCTCCTGGGTTTCCATGCTCTTCACGGCGTCGGCCAAAGCCCGTGGCTGCCGGAGAGTCTGGATCAGGTAAAGAACTCCCATGAGAACGGCGCAACCCGCGCCCCACGGCGAGGCGACCTTGGCCAGTTGAATCAGATCGGTGGAGGTTTGATTGAAGTCCATACTACTGTCGCGGTGTCAAAACTGAGGAATCGGGATCGAGACGCCATCCGAACGAGTGGCCCCCTCCCCGGCGGTTGCTCACACCCTTCCTGACGCGGCGCTTTTTCGTAACGGGCGCAGCTATTTCATTCGTAAGCCCCCGAGCGACCGCCGTTGGATTGGGGTGGACGCTGAGGGTCGGATGGATCAGGCGACGCGCTTGAGGTCGCGGGCGGCGGGATGCTTGGCGCGGTTTTCGGCAGCCCAGACTTCCGGCA